>CANHTV010000150.1 GCA_947463285.1 Verrucomicrobiaceae bacterium
CGCTATTTGACGAGGATCACTTCGACCTTGCGCATCTCAGCAGCCTTCTCAGGACTGAGATCGGCAGCAGCCTGAAAGGAACCCATGAGGTGGACGCTGACCCGAGTGCTAGGGATGCCTGCACGACGAAAGATGTCCTGCACGGCCGAGGCACGAACCATGGAGAGGCTGATGTTGTAATACGAGTCACCTGATTTATCCGCAAAGCCACACAGCTCGATGCACGCAGTGGAGTCACTTTCATGGCAGCTAAAACTGGGGGCCAGCTTGTCACCTTCAGCATTGTCGATGACGGAAGAGTCACGGCAGAAACGCAGCACGGTGATGCCGGGCAGTGGCCCGGCGGGGTGCCATCTTCAGCGTATTTGCCGAGACGTGGACCAACGACCATGATTCCAGCCAGCGCTGAAGCACCACCAAGGCCGTGAACGACCAGAGAGCCGGCGAAGTCGTGAAAGCGGAGAGACTCCAGCCAGCCACGTCCACCACCGAAATCAGACTCGAAGCCGCGGCTAAGACTACCGCAGGCCCAGTGGTCGAAGATGGGATAAACGACGCCGGAGAAAAGCGCGGCGAAGGGAGGCGGGAGGCACCAGCGCATTGAATTACAACAACCAACAGCATGCTTCATGCCGATCTTTAATAGACTTCCGTAACGAAAATCACGCTATGCATATGTTCTTCCACCCATCAAGAATGATCAATGATAGCCTAAATAGAAGAACACCCTCTTATGGGAGGGATTTTGTCTACTTGATGTCTGTCACGCCAGATTGTGGCGTCGTGATCGGTCAGATCTTAATGAGCAGCCTTCGACTCGACGTGATCGCGGATCAAAGTGCGGATCTGCTCGACGGTCAGCCAGTCGCTGTTACGACCCGAGTTGTAGGAAAAGCCCTGCGGAACTGGCTTGCCGCCATGGTGCTTGCAGTAGCTATCCAGCAGGTCTTTGGCATTCCGCCCGAAGAGCATCGGCACGATGATGTAGTGCTTGTCTGTGGCGATGGTCTGAAGTGCATCCGTCTCAGTGATCATCTCCTCGTGGATTTTTTCACCAGGACGAATACCGACGACGGGATACTGGCATTCGGGTCCGATAGCAGTTGCCACATCCATGATGCGGTAGGAAGGGATTTTCGGGACGAAGATTTCACCACCGATGGCGCATTGAAGGGCATGCATGACGAGATCGACGCCTTCATCGAGAGTGATGTTAAAGCGTGTCATCTCGGGGTCCGTGATGGGCAGGATGCCGCTGCTTTTTTTCTGGAGGAAAAACGGAATCACTGAGCCTCGCGATCCCATGACATTTCCATAACGCACGACGCTAAACTGAATATCATTGGCACCTTTGACGTTGTTGGCGGCGATGAAGAGCTTGTCCGAGCAAAGCTTGGTGGCTCCATAAAGATTGATGGGTGCGGCGGCTTTGTCGGTGGAAAGTGCGACAACGCGGCGCACTTCGGTATCCAGACAGGCTTGAGTAACGTTTTCAGCACCAAGCACGTTAGTCTTGATGCACTCAAAGGGATTGTACTCCGCTGTCGGCACCTGCTTGAGAGCGGCGGCATGAATGACGGTGTCCACACCTTTAAGAGCGTGAGTCAGACGCTCACGGTCACGTACATCACCGATGAAGTAACGCAGGCGTTTGTCCGTGAAACGCTGGGCCATCTCGAACTGCTTCAGTTCATCACGGGAATAAACCACCACGCGTTTGATCTCGGGGTTTTGGAGCAGACGCTCGACAAACTTGTGACCGAAAGAGCCGGTGCCGCCGGTGATGAGAATGGACTGTGGATGGGACACGATGAGAAAAGGGGATGCGGCGGGAGTCGCCAGGGGCCGCGATAGTTGTCTGCCGCCTTCGTGCTGGCAAGCACTGAATTCAACCTTGCCATCGGTCAGGGAGAGTCACCGACGAGGCGGAAGCGCCAATTTAGCCGCGAATCCACGAGAATGCACAGCTGGAGGGCCTCCTGTTTTTTGACAGGATCTTTGGTGACAAGATCGACCGTGTAATCAAGACCAAGTGTCAGATCGCTCCAGGCATGTCCATCCCGACTGGCTTGCAGGCTCACATGGCGGTCCGTGAACCCGCTGCGGCGGCTGTATTCAAAACGATGGTTCGTGATCTCGCCGGAACGCAGGCTTTGCGTCACGCCTTGAATCCATGCATCGGGAGCGCCATCGGCATCCAGATCCAGAGTGCTGACCGTTTGATCGAAAGCCAGGCTGCTGAAGGCAACCGCAGGGGCTGCACCAGCGACTTTTTCAAAGCGGAGGTTATCCAGGGAGAAAAGATCATTGCTGAACTGCACCGACGTGAGCTGGCGGAAGGTGCTGGGAAACACAAAGGATTGAAAATCCGTGATGGAGCCTGAGCCATCCATGAGTCCATCGAGCGTGAAACTGGTGCTAACCGTGGAGAGATCAGCTTTCGTGCCCGTGACATTGATGACGCGTACCTGCGGGTAGCTGCTGCTGTATTCCGCCAGATCCAGGGAGAAAAGATGGAACGAGCCACCATCACTGCGCTGGAGTCTCAAGCCCGTTTGATTCAGACCCGTCGAAAGGTAGGCCGAGCCATTGTGCGGACGGGAAGTGACATTGATCCCCACCTGTTGAAACCCTGCTGGCAGGGTAAAGCGCAGCCCGTTTTGCTCATAGCTGGTGAGACTAAGCGTGCTGCCTATGCCGGGTGCACTGAGGCTGAAATTGTTCGTGAAGCGTGTGATCTCTGTCACTGCGGAAACCATGAGCGAAGCACTGCCACTGAGGCTCGGGCTGCCGGCGGCTGTGAGGACGAGCGTGTCATTGATCTGCCCAGCGGTGCTAGGCTGGGCGGTCACACTCAACGTGGCGCTCTGCCCGGCATTGATGCTGAAAGGCACGCCGGATATCTGCAACGCCGTATTGGCAACCGAGGCACTGACATTGACATCACGGCTGGAGAGATTGTTGATGGCCAGCGTCGTGCTGCTGCTGTCACCGACGAGCACCTGCTCGAAATCGTAACTCTCCGGCGTGATGACCAGAGCTGCGGGATCGAGCGCACTCAAGCGACGCTGGACGCTGTCATAGAGCACTAGGCTGGAGCCGTCAGCCGTCGCCACCATGAAGCTGGAGGTTAATGGCAGATCACGGATTTTTTGAGCAGGAGTGGAAACGAAGAAATGAGACTGAGTGCTGAAAACACCCTTTCCATTCCAGGATGAACTTTGCACCGTCATTCCGAGCGCAGCGACTTCACTGAGAAGGCTGTTGTAGGCTTTCCCTTTGTAAAAAAGCCTCTGGCCATCCCCTGAGATGACAAATCGGTTTTCAAAGGTGCCTTCCCAATATTGCGTGGCATTGTAGAGGATACCACTGCTACCCAGACTGTATTTAGCCAAGCCAGTGACGGCACTGCTTTGATTGACGGCAGCATACAGGAAATTTCCCGCCGCCGGGGTTCGGGTGATGCAGGGTGACAGGCTGACACTGCTGCCGACCAAGGCCCCCGTGATGCTGTTATGCATCTGGATGGTGTTCATCTCCTGCAGCACGACAAGCCGACCTACTGGCGCGGGATGAATGGCGACGGTTTTGCTCGGCAGTGTCCATGACGTAATGCTTTGGCGCGGCTGCTGACGTTGCACAGCGACGATCCGTGAGCCCGCCTGAGTGAGCGTGTAGAGGCGATCATCGGTGGCGTGTACCGTGAAATCAGTAGCATCCGCCTCCGTGCGCACAGCCTGCTCCACCAGTCCTGACTGTGGATTGATCCAGAGCAGCCAACCATCATAGGGCGCAGCCAGATCGCGATGTAGAGCATAAACATACGGCAGCGCAGGATCAGCCTCCAGCTTGATGATATTGAGCGTGCCAAGGAGCGTGAAGCTGACCTGTACCGTGATCGTATCCGAGCTTGTTGTGAGTGTCAGTTGAGCCGCATGAGTGCCTGCTGGCAGTCCGGTTGGGTTTAAACTCAATGTCAGAGAAGCTGAGCCAGAGCCGGAGGCCGGAGCCGCAGAGAGCCAGGTCTGGCTGCTACTGACACTCCAGGCTGAAGTCGGGCCAGCGGCGTTCAAATTGAGCGACGTGGTGAGAGTTGTCGTGGAACCCTGAACCGTCGCCAACTGGATCTGCGTCGTCGGCACGATGACCTCTGACAGACGGAAGCTCCAGACCTGTCCCGTGACGGTGCTGCCATCGTGATTCCGTGTATCAATGCGCCAGTAATAAGTGCGCCCAGGTAAAAAGGAGAAGCTAGAGACAGAGAAGCTGATGCCCGTAGTATTGCCGCGATAAACGCCTCCACTGGAG
This sequence comes from Verrucomicrobiaceae bacterium, assembly GCA_947463285.1. Classification (GTDB taxonomy): domain Bacteria; phylum Verrucomicrobiota; class Verrucomicrobiia; order Verrucomicrobiales; family Verrucomicrobiaceae; genus Prosthecobacter. The sequence continues at coordinate 4,309 of CANHTV010000150.1, forward strand.
TTGTTGGATGTGGCCATCGCTGCGACGTCACTGGTGAGATAGACGTCATAGCTGGCTGAAAGTGGACTACCATTCCAGCTCAATGAGGTGGGGATGGTCGGCAGCACAGCATTGTCGCTGATGCCTGGAGTCACCGTCGTTGAAGGCAGGTTCGGCGTCAGGACTCGCGACAGTCTCTGCGTCGCTGCATTCAGGTAAAGCAAAGCCGTCTGATCCGGGGTGAAGGCCGCCACCTTGGCTGTCCCTGGCAGGCTTTGTAAAACCTGGCCCGTGCTGGCTTCGATCACCGAGGATTCACTGACCAGTGCATGTCCATAGGCCGACATCGCGATCATTGTCTGCGCGGGGAAGGACTGTCGGGAATTCAACGTCGGGCTAAAGCGCGAACCTTTAGTCACCACCGCATCACGGCTGATGCTATAAAACACCGGTGCCAGAAGCGGTGCCTGACTCATCAGATCCGTGCTGAGATTCGTCTGGGTGATGAAATTAGCTGAGCTGTTCAATCGCGCCATTTGCGAGTTGCCCGAACTTGTCCAGCCATACTGGGTCCACGCATAGATCGTATTGCCATCAGGCGAGACGGTAAAATCACCGACTCCCGCACTGCCGCTCAGCGTGAAGCTCTGCAACTCCAGCCCTGCGTTGTAGTCAAAGACATGCAAGGCAGGAAAGCTGGTAGCATCCGTAAAATAGACCAACCCATCACGCCCAGTCTCCAGGTGATAATGATACGCGGCACCTGTTCCTTCATCCAGATAAGTCGGCAGTGCCTGCGTGCTGTTGATGGTGAAAAGATCCAGATCAATCTTGCTGATCGTGCGGCCGCTAAAGCTGATGACATAGAGCCAGCCACCCTCTGTGGTGAGATCGGCATCGGTTATATCCGTCGGCAAAAATAAAGTCCGCGTCACCGCCAGCGTCGTCGGATGGATTTCAGCCAAAACCGAGGACTGCCCACCAAAACCACGGACGATGCCTAGCAGGCGGTCTCGGCGATGGTCCGTGATCAGCTGCGTGTAAGCTGCTGCGCGAACGGCCAGCTGAACCGGCACGGCATACACCACGCCATTCCAACTGACGTCCACACACCCATCGTAAATGCCGGGTGTTAAGGATGCGCTGTAGTTGAGGGTGAGGCTGTCGCTGCCTGTGCCGCTGGTTTTAGAAAGGGTGATCCACGGCGTGCTGGTGCTGGCGGTCCACGCGGGCTGGGTGCCTGCAAGTGCGGTCAGTGTCAGCTCACTCTGCATCGAGCCCGAGCCCTGAAGCTGTACCAAACTAAAGTTCTCAGGTGAGACAGCAATCTCGGAGGGTGTGACTTCGACCGTGAGCGGCACATCCACATAGCTCGTCGCCGGATCATTGCTGGTGATTCGTAGCTGCGCGGTATGTGTCCCTTCCGCCAGTGTCTGACTGCGGACACGCACGTTCAAGTTGCCGCTGCCGCCCGCATTCACCGTGCCGGCACTCGGGCTAAAGGTGATCCATGGAGGCAGGGCTGGCAGAGCCACGTTCTGCATGAAGGCATCCATGATCTGACCCGCCATCGCCTCCGAAACCTGGCCGCCGTTTTGACGTGAGAAAAGGAGGTAATACAACCGTACGGCTCCCGAAAGACCAATCACGGTGTGCTGATCATTGTCTGTATTGGTGCTGTAATTTTGAGAGACACCGGGACGGTCTTCGACAATGATCAAGTGATTAACAGAAGGGTCGTAAGCGCTGGAAACACCTTTGAAGAAACCTTTGTAAACCACGCCACCTACCGTTCGGGTCAGCACAGATCCATTGGCCACGCCATAACCATCGGCACCCAGATTTCCGTAAATCTCGAAGCTGGACACACCGACCATATCGGCGGTGAAAACAAACAAGCCGTCCTGTTTGCTGGTGAAGTAACTGCCGCCAGTGCCCAGAGATGCGTGGCTGAGAATCGCCTGATTTGTGTAGGGCAGGGCAGAGCCTAAATTCGTTCGCAGGTAGTTGCCGACATCATACATGTCCAGTCCACCATCTGAAATGAAACTGCCCATTTCGCCTTCGGTGAAATAATACAAATCAGGGATCAGGCTGGTGATAGATTCATGATGATCATTCAGCCGCTGAAGGATCTGTGATAGCGAGCCAGCACCGCTGGACACGGCATTGACCGCAACCTGCCAGCTCAGATTGGAGCCACCGGTGTTACCGATGGTAACATCACGGTCAGCCGTGCGGCCTTTGTCCAAAGTCAGTGCCAAGCTGCTCGGCGTCACCCCAATGACAGGCGGATCAATGCCAACTCCCGAAACGACGAGCGCAGGCACATTCGCCAGAGCGGGATTCGTCGTTAGGCTGATCAATCCCGAAAAACTCGCCGCACTGTCCGGAGTGAATTGGGCGTTCAGCGTGCGACTCTCTCCTGAAGCCAGAGTGATGGGCAGCGCTTGAGAAGCCAGCACGAATTGGGGCTGGCTGCTGACGCCACTAGTCACATTTAAGGCGGCATTGCCTGTGTTTTGAACAGTGAAACTGCGGCTGGATGTGTTGCCCGTGAAGAGACTGGAAAAACTCAGTGAAGCGGGTGTCAGTGTCAGCCTGGGGCGGGACAACACCGTGATGTTCACAGGAATCAACACCGTTGGTCGTGCTGGATCGTTACTCGTGATTCTGATCTGCCCAGAATAGGCGGCAGCCGGTGTGGTTGTTGTTGTTGTGACTCCCAAGGTGAAGCTGATCTGCTCTGTAGCGTTCAGAAAACCAGAGCTTCGGCTCAGGCTCACCAATGAGCTCATCCCGCCTTCTCTTAAGGCCGCCCAGCTGAGACTGGCTTCACCAGTGTTTTGGATGGTAATGGTTTCTGAAGCATACACACCAGGCTCCACGGAAAGCGAAACCGAGACTGGATTCACCTGAATGATCGGCGGTGTGATGCCAACACCACTCACAGGTAAAGACAAAGTCGGTGAACTGCGGGCATTACTCTGAAAGGTCAAAGTGCTGCTGTAGGGCCTGGATTCGATTGGCTCAAAACGCACCGTCAGTGTGCGCGCCTCACCAGGGTTCACCATAATTGGCGTCGTAACGCCTTGCAGACCAAAAGCCGCATCAGCACTGCTGACAGATGTTATGATTAAAACTTGGTTACCCGGATTTTGCAGCGTCAGCGTGGTGGTGCTGCTGCCTTGAGTATAGGTTTTTGGGAAGACAAGAGCTTCAGGGAGCAGCTTTATAATAGGAGCTTCCAATACGGTGAGTCGCACCGGCAGCTGGAGCTGTGAGCCGACCACCGAGTTGCTGCGCACACGAATCATCGCTGTCTGCGTCCCGGCGGGCAGTCCGGTGGCATCGAGAGTGAAGCGCAACTGAGTTGCCACACCTGCTTTGGTCTGGCCTAGAATGGTCTCAGGGCTCAGCCATGTCTTCGGCGTTCCTGTGACATCTATCAAACTGGTGCTCCACGTGAGATCAGCTCCACCGCGATTTGTCAGCGTCACTTGTCTTGTGAATTTTTCACCTGGCTCTAAGTCTGCCTCGACGCTTGCTTCAGAAAGCTGAATCGCCGGAGGTGGCACGACTTTTGAAGTCACCGGGAATACAAACGGAGCTTTTTGCAGGGAGGTGCGAATCGAAAAATGATCCTGATATTCTCCGACCTGTCCC
>CANHTV010000151.1 GCA_947463285.1 Verrucomicrobiaceae bacterium
GTGAACGTGCTCCGACTTTGGCAGGCTCAAGCGGATGAAGACTTCAATTTCCAAGTCTTCAACGAAGGCAGCTACATCGAAGCGCTGCGCGAAAAAGCCATCGCCGAGACCGTGTCCAAGGTGCTCTATCCCAACGACGCCACCGAATCAGGCAAAGAACTGCGCCTCGTGCAGCAATACTTCTTCGTCGCCTGCTCACTCGCGGACATCGTGCGTCGTTTTAAAAATGGTTACACGCTTCCGTGGAGTGAGTTCCCAGCCAAAGCAGCGATTCAGCTTAATGACACGCATCCTGCCGTGGCGATCCCAGAGCTGATGCGTATCCTCGTAGATGAAGAGAACATCCCATGGGCCCAAGCTTGGAAAATTTGTCAGGAAACCTTCTCCTACACCAATCACACCCTGCTACCAGAAGCTCTGGAAATGTGGTCCGTCGGTCTTTTTGAGCGCGTCCTGCCACGCCATCTTCAGATCATTTACCAGATCAATCAGCAGTTCCTGGATGGCGACGTCGAGGCCAAATGGCCTGGCGATGCTGAAAAAAAACGTGTGCTGTCACTTATCGAAGAACGCGGCAGCAAATACGTGCGCATGGCACACATGTCGGTCCTCGGAGGTCACGCCACCAATGGTGTCGCCGCACTGCACACACGTCTGCTTTGTGAGCGGCTGTTCCCCGAATTTTTCGAGCTTTATCCAAATCGCTTCCTCAATCTCACCAACGGTGTCACCTTCCGTCGCTGGCTTGACGTCTGTAATCCGCAGCTTTCCTCGCTCATCACCGAATCCATCGGTGATAAATGGAAAAAAGATGCCGCTCTTCTTCGCAGTCTTGATCCATTCGCCGAAGACAGCTCTTTCCGTGAGCGCTATCACCACATCAAGCGCGGCCACAAAGTCGTGCTGGCCAAGATCATCCAGGATTGCTGCGGCGTTCATGTCAGCCCAGACGCTCTTTTTGATGTCCAGATCAAGCGCCTGCATGAATACAAACGCCAGCATCTCAACCTGCTGAACATCGTCACGCTATATCGTCAGATCCTTGATAACCCTGGAGCTGACTTTTATCCTCGCGTATTCATCTTCGGTGCCAAAGCCGCCCCTGGCTACTTCTTGGCCAAAAACATCATTCACGCCATCAACGCTGTCGCGGCAAAGGTGAACAATGACCCACGAGTAGGCGATAAACTGAAGGTCGTGTTTCTGCCCAATTACGGTGTCTCACTGGCTGAAAAGATCATCCCAGCCGCTGACATTTCCGAGCAAATCTCCACGGCAGGCAAGGAAGCCTCAGGCACCGGCAACATGAAGCTCGCCCTCAATGGTGCGCTCACCATCGGCACCCTGGACGGCGCCAATGTCGAGATCGCTGAAGAAGTCGGTGACGATAACATCTTCATCTTCGGCCTCACCGTCGAGCAAGTCACCGATCTCAAAGCCAAGGGCTACAATCCCTGGGAGTATTACTGGGGCAATGAAGCTCTTCGCAATACCATCGACTGGATCGGCAGTGATTACTTTACCGGCCATGCCAGCGATTTTAAACCGCTGCGTGACAGCCTCCTTGAGCATGGCGACCCCTATCTCTGCCTAGCTGACTACCAGATGTACGTCGATGCGCAGGCCAAAGTGGATGCGACATACAAGAACCAGGATCGGTGGGTCAAGATGGCAGTCCTGAACACTGCTCGAGTCGGCAAATTCAGCAGCGATCGCACCATTTTAGAATACGCCAAACACGTCTGGAAACTCCCCCAGGTAATTGTGCCCTGATAATCAAAAACAAAGCGCAGGCCTTAACGGGCCAGCGCTTTTTTGACGATCTATTTAAGCCTCTTTTCTTCAAAAGCAGAGCTCTCTCATTCAACAGGTGGCTCAAGCTCTTGAAGATTAGGCGTGCTTTCCGGATTATTAGCAGCAGGTGAGAGCGAAGGCGCAGAGCTCGGAAGTGTCAGCGGAATTTCTGGTAGCACTGGCATGGTAAAGCTCCCGCTGGAGCCTGGAGCGGATGGCTGGACTGGTGCCGCGGGAGAAGGAGGCAAGGAAGCCTCTTTTGTCGGCAGATTGCCAGACTGAATGAGCACGAGATCTGTGACGGCCGGCTGGCCTTCTTTAATGTCAGCAGTGAGATAGTAGCCTTTTCGCTCAGGCGTGAGCACGAGTTTGGATTTGTGCCCATCAGAACGCAGGGCTGTAACCTCGGTGCCAGCATTCAAAGACAGCACCTGATCACAACGGATCAACACATAATTCTGCTCGGGGTTCACCATTTCGACCATTCCGATCAGGGTGGACTGCCCCGTAGGTTTCGGCTTGGACTCTGGCTTGGAGGCGCATGCAGCCAGGATACAAGTCAAGAGGAATACAGGCCAAAGGGATTTCATAAAGATCAGGGAATTGGCGGATTAAGGGGCTGCAGGTGGAGCCTGACGCTTGCCAATGCATGATAACGTTTTCTCTCCACGAATGAAAATCTGGCCTTCACTGAGAGCTGGAGAAGCAAAAATTTTTTCTTCCAATTCACTTTCAGCAACAAGGTTCAATGTGGCTCCAGGCTTGATCACTCGGAGTGTACCAAAGTCGTTCATAAACCATACCTTGCCCTCCGCACTGACAAGTGAAGCGTGATGTTCTTTCACACGTTCTTCCCAGGCAATCTCACCCGTTGCAGAATCAAAACAGTGGGCAATCCCTGAATCTGAGACGATGAGAAACCAGCCAGACTCACAGATGGGTGAAGGCACGTAGGCGACACCTTTGTTTGTGCGCCACTGGATATGCGTATCCGTGACATTGCCTTGACCGTCCGGTTTGATTGCCAGGATGTGATGCTCGGGGAAACCTCCAGACATAAGCAGCAAGCCGGACTTGTCATCACAGACCAGTGAGGCGACAAACTGCTCAGTGGGACCGTCGATGATCCACAGGAGCTTACCATCACGCGGATCATAGCTTGTGACGCATTTGGTTCCAGAAAGGACCATCTGCGTGCGACCAGCCATCTCACGAATGATGGGGACACAGTAGCTGCGAGTCTGGTTAGGCCGATGAATGCGCCAGAGTTCACGCCCATCCGCACGAGCCAGTGCGACGATATAGCCTGGGCCATCATGGTCACAATTGACGATGACTTTATCCTCAAAAAGAATCGGACTGCTGCAAAAGCCGTGCTTGCTGGCAAAGGATCCGGGACGGACCTGCCATACTTTTTTCCCATTGAAATCATGAGCACTGACGACGACTTCGGCCTGATCAAGAAAAGCGGTGAAGATCAGCTTACCATCAGTAGCTGGAGTGCTGGAAGCATGACTGTTTAGACGGTGTTTACCTTCAAGAGCAGACTTCAGCACCGGTTCCTGCCAGAGAATCTTGCCGCTGCTGCGGTCCAGGCATAACAACACACGCTGTTCTGTTTCTGCGACGGCAGCGACGGTGAACACTCGATCTCCCCAAACGATGGGTGAAGCATGACCGGAGCCTGGAAGTTCGACACGCCAGGCGGTTGTCGCCTTATCTACGACTTCAGAAAAACCACGATCTAGGCTGGTCCCATCCAGACGCAGACCACGCCACTGCGGCCAGTTCTCAGCCATGAGACTGGGGCTGCAAATAAGACAAAGGGCGAAGAGAGTGTGGCGCTGCATAAAATTAGGCAGAGACTATCGGGATGAAACACAGGCTTCAATCTTCAAAGAACGCCAAGGGTCTAATTTGCCGCAACGGAAATTCGCAGCCAGTTTGGAGCGTTCAGAGCCAATTGTCGGGCTAGCAGAAGCAGCTTACTGCCGATGTGGCACTACTATATCAGCCCTGCGTCAGCGCCTGCAGTCTCTCTAGCTCATCATGCAGAAGATGGTAGCGCTTGGCCAGGCAGGGCTCGGCGAGAAGGGCCTGCATGGTTTCGGGTTCACGAACGAAGTGGTAGGAGAGGATGTCGCAGGCGAGATCGGCACAGGACATGTCGCAAAGTGTGGAGCGTAGGACCTGCATAGCCTCGCTGGTCTCTGGTGTGGGAGGCGGTAGGAGCGTAAGCGCTCGGTCTTTCAGGGCATCGCGCTTGTCCGGGGTAAGATCACAATCCGTGGCGATAGGCTCGATCTTGGCGATGTGGAAGGGCTCCTCCTGCACCCACCCCGTAAAGCGGATGCGGGTGACGCCATAAAGCATGACGTGGGAAGTGCCGTCCTCCTGTTTTTTACTGGCGCGGATCAGCCCTGCGGTTGTGACGGGTAAAATTTTCCCATTTGAGCGGATGCCAACGCAAAACATGCGGCTCGTCTGCAAGGCGTAATCCAGCATCTGTCGGTAACGCTGCTCGAAGATGTAGAGCGGAAGGAAGCAACCTGGGAAAAGATAGCACTCCTCCAGGACGATCAGCGGGATCGTTTCAGGTAGCTTGAATGAGGAGTGTTTGGCGGCTGAGTCCATGAGCGTTGACTGCTGGTTTTACGCGCCTGCCGTGGAAAACGCGGCAACAGCTTTGATCCAAAACACATTTCGTTTTCACAGGCCGAGCATGGAGAGCACGGACTCACGCTTCAGGCGAAGCTCACGCCACTCATGATCAAAGGCACTGCCACCAACGATACCACAGCCAGAAGGAAGCTGAGCCTCACTTCCTGTCCAGGCGATGCCACGGATGGCGACGACCATGTGGCAAATATTGGCGGAGCCAGGCTCAACAAAGCCAAAGGGAGCGCCAAAGAAACCGGGCACCTTTAACTGGCCGCGATATTCACGCAGCTTTTGCAGCCAAATGTCCTCACGCGGCAGGCATCCCACGGCGGGTGTGGGATGCAGCTCACGAACAAGGGTGTCAGGCACAGCTGGCTGGCTGAGTTTCACTCGCATGTTCGTGAGAAAATGTATGAGGCTGGAGGTGTGACACAGGCCGCGCTCGTCACGCTCCACGTAGCCGAGCTTTGACAGGCTGCTCATGAGGTAACGCACGACGATTTCATGTTCCTCGATTTCTTTGACGTCGGTGAGAAAAGCATCCTGTGCGCCTGGCTTTGCCGTGCCTGCGAGGGCCATGGTCTCAGCCTGCTGACCCTCGGTCCTAAAAAGCAGCTCCGGAGTGGCACCGAGGAAACCGCGCCCCCCCTGAACCCAGCCGTAACCCCAGGTATTCGCGGGAGCAGCCATGACGCGGTGGAGCAGACTGACAGGGTCGCCATCAATGATCTGGCCGCGCTCCGTGAGCACAGGAACCATTTTCTCCAAGCGCTCAGCCAGCACCTCACGCCGGATGCGGCGGAAGGCCATCTTAAACCACTCGGTGGCCGGTTTTGCCCACTGGATATGGGGTGTGAGCGTGCTGTGAGCGCTAAGAAGGGGCAAGAGAGTCTCGGCAGTGACAGCCGTGAGCTTGGCCGGTTTTTTCCAAGGCGCGGGGTCAGCGAGATCAAAGTCATTCACATAAAAAGCTCCACCACCTGCGGGCATCTCTGCGAGTGAGTCAAAAGGGCCTTCGGCGAGCCACGCCCTGCCATCAGGCAGCCTAAAAAATGCAATATCGGTCATGTCTGTGTTCTCTATAGAAACGCATGACCGGGGGCGCAAGGATGAGGCCGATGGATTTCAGAGATTGATTTTCCCGGCTCGACGTAGCATTTGAGAGTCATGCGCCTGACTCACTTTGCCCTCGCCCTCACCATTTTACTGCTCTGCATCACCGGCTATCTGGCCTGGGAGGGCCAGGAGGCGGCCCGTGGAGCGCGTGAAGAGCTGGCCTTTGTGAAGAAACAGCAGACGGCACAGGCAAACGCTGCACCGAGTACGAATCAACAAGTCCAGCTACCTACCGTACCAGCGGCCTCTATTTCACCACCCGCACCGGGCTCCATCGCCCCTCAAGCCCCGGCCGCTGAACTACCCACGGCTGGAGCCAGCACGCTGCCCGGCGGCGGCATGACGATCCCGAAGACCATCGTGGAAGCTGAAGCCAAGGGCATCAATACCAACACCCTGACGCCGATCCAGAAGCAGGTCCAGGACGCGAAACCTGTGGGCAAGATCAAGGCTGTGGTGAAAGAGCAAGGCTTTGTGGTGCTGGATGTGGGCTCCAATCAAGGGCTCAAAAAGGGCCAGCCTTTTGACATCCGCCGTGGTAATGCCGTATTGGCGAAGGTGATCGTCACCGATACCATCGAGCCTAATGAAGCGGTGGCAGATCTGGATCTTGCCTCCATCCCAGCCGGGGTGACGCTGGAGCCAGGAGATGAAATCATCCCGCCCGTCGGACGCTGATGGCCCGCATTCGTCTCGATCTCGCGCTCGTCCAGAGCGGTCTCTGCCCCTCACGGGAGCAGGCCAAGCGGCTCATCATGGCAGGTGAAGTCATGCTCGGTGATGAGGTCATCTCCAAACCCGGCTGGCTGGTGCGTGCGGATGCACAGCTCAAGGTCAAAACACCGCCGCGCTTCGTCAGTCGTGGTGGATTGAAGCTCGAAGGCGCGCTTGATCATTTCGGCATCGACATCACTGGCCTGATCGGCATGGATGTCGGGGCTTCCACGGGTGGTTTTACCGACTGCCTGCTCCAGCGCGGCGCGATCAAAGTGTATGCCTTTGATGTCGGCACGAATCAGATGGTGTGGAAGCTGCGCAGCGACCCGCGCGTGATTTGCCGTGAGAATTTCAACGTCCGCCACCTCCAGCCAACCGACGTGCCTGAGATGGTGGAGATCATCGTGGCTGATGTCTCCTTTATCTCCCTGACACTCGTCCTGCCCGGCGCACTCAGCGTGCTGAAACCCGGAGGTCAAGCGCTGGTGCTGGTAAAGCCGCAGTTTGAACTCTCCCGAGACGAAGTGGGAAAAGGCGGCATCGTCCGCGAGCCCGAGCTGCATGCAAAGGCCTGCACCCGCATTCGTAGCTTTGTCGAAAACCACACCGAACTGGAATGGCTCGGCATCACCGAATCCAGCATCCAAGGCACGGATGGCAACCGTGAATTCCTGGCCTGGTTCAGCAAACGCTCACCAGAGTGAAAAGCTGATGGTGCTGGCCTTGCGCACCTTATCGTTAAAGGCCATGCAGGCTGCACCGGCTGCGTAAGTGACGTTGACCAACCCCAGCCAGAAAGGCAGCAACGCGTGCGGGATCAGTGGTGGTGTCTCGGGATGCAGCTCCGGCAACACATTCCCCAGAAAGAACACACCGCCCAGGCTGAAGGTCAGGAAAGCCAGCGCTAGACCAAGACGACAGAAGCGCATCGTCGAAAGCAGTCCTATGAGAATCAGCGAGGCAATGAGATACCAAGCCGCCGTCATTAACGCCCAGCTAAAGATCTCATGAAACAGCATCATGAGAATGACCAGAGCCCCGAGTGCGAGATGCGCCCACAGGATCAGACGGGTGAAGTGGACTTCAGCCCTGTAGGTTCCAGCTCGGTATCGTTGCGCGTCCAACATTTGCGCATGGTATTCCTACTCAATCAGGGTTCCGTCAAATTATCCTTGATGAGGCTTGCCTTCGCCCCAGGCAGATGCAGCATGGGTGCGGTTTTCGCCAATTTACGACCACAGTCAGTCACCAGATTGTTTGTCACCAGCAGCGCCCGACAGGGGGCCGTGCTCCACACCGCTGCTGTGCTGAGTCCCGTAAAGGTATTGCCGGTGATGGCACAGTGACTGGCCCCCGCCAGTAGCACGCCACTGCCTTCGTCGATCGACATGGCCGTCTTCCCCTCAGCAGGTCGTTTGTCCTGTCCTGTGCCAATGTAAGTATTGGTAAAACTATTCCCAGAGATGCTGTGCCGCCCCGAATCGGCACTGACACGCACGCCGAATTTGTGTGCCAGCACGATGGTATTGGCACTGACAGCACAGCCATGCGCATCACGCAGGTCAATACCGCCCTCCAGATGA
>CANHTV010000152.1 GCA_947463285.1 Verrucomicrobiaceae bacterium
GTACCAGCGCCTTCGATCTTGGCACCCATCTTGATGAGGAAATTGGCCAGATCTTCCACCTCGGGCTCAGCGGCTGCGCCCTCGATGATGGTGGTGCCTTTGGCGAGTGTGGCTGCCATCATGACGTTGTCAGTGCCGAGCACGGTCGAGCCATGCTTGCCCATGAGATTCATGGGACCGCCTTTGAAACCTTTTTTGGCATTCACGGAAATATCACCGCCATCGACCGTGATCTGAGCGCCAAGCGCTTCGAGACCTTTGAGATGCAGATCCACGGGGCGATCTCCGATGACGCAGCCGCCTGGAAGGGACACCGTGCATTTTTTCAGGCGACCCGTAAGCGGCCCGAGCACGCAGATGGAGGCCCGCATTTTGCGCACGAGATCGTAAGGCGCGATGGATTTGATCTTCTCCGCCTTCACGACGACGACGCCACTGGCACGCTCCACCTCAGCGCCGAGTTCACCGAGGATACGCACCATGTAATTGGTATCACTCAGGTCAGGCACGCGGCGGATGGTGCAGGTGTCCTTCGTCAGCAGCGTGGCCGCGAGGATAGGCAGTGACGAGTTCTTTGAGCCACTGATATTGACGCGCCCCTTGAGAGGTGCACCGCCGTAGATAATGAGTTTTTCCATGAGATGGTGCTTTCTGCGATGGAGAGAGGCCTGAGGCAAGCAGGAAGATTTGAACCAGCGTGGTCGATTAACAACCGCCTGCGGACTCATCCCATCCAATCAGACAACCGTGAAATGCCAGAGTGGATGGGACAAGAGCCCGCAGACAGTGACTTATTTACCGCAAGCCCCCCCATGGGTTACAAGAAAAAAATAAGAATTTTTTAGTCACTCGAAGATTCTTCCGGCGGGATCACTGCTGAAGCTGGATAAACACCGAGGACAAAACGCTCAATACCAGCCAAGTCGGCCATCAGACGCACCTGCTGAAAGCCTTGCGCCTCAGCCAATGCAGCCACTGTTGCGCCTTGATCATGGCCAACTTCCAGGGCAATGAAGGCATCCGCCTCCAAAAAGGGCCGCACGTCGATGAGGAAGCGGCGGATGATGTCCATGCCGTCCGGGCCACCGTCGAGCGCGAGGACAGGATCTTTACGGACTTCACGGCTCAGGCCCGCGATCTCTCTGCTAGGGATGTAAGGCAGATTCGCTGTCACCAGATCAAAGCGTCCGGTGATTTTTTCAAAGAGATCACTGCGCACCAACTGCACGGCGTGCAAGCCAAGACGTGAGGCATTCATGCGAGCGAGATCGAGCGCATCCTCGGAAACATCCGCCAGCATGACGCGACTCTCTTTCCACGCCGCCGCCAGGCTGAGCCCGATGCAGCCGGAGCCCGTTGCCATGTCCAAAACACGCGCAGGCTTGGCGAGACGCCCCGCTTTGACCTCGCGGATGATCCAGTCCACCAGATGCTCCGTCTCCGGGCGTGGGATGAGTGCCCGGTGATCACTGATGAGTTCGTTGCCGAGGAAATCTACCGTGCCCAGCAGATGCTGGAGTGGCTCGCCATCCGCGCGACGGCGGGTGAGATCGCGCAGCTTCACGAGATCATCCTCCCGCAGCACTTCGCCAAAGCGCAGGTAGAGATCCAGCCGTCGGCAGCCGAGCACATGGGCCAGGAGGTGCTCCATGTTTAGACGCGCCTCTTCGACGCCGTGCTTGTCCAGGTAGCCGGTGCCCGCCGTCAGTGTCTCAAGGAGGAGTTTCATAAAAATAAGCCGCTATTCACTTCAACCCAGCCTCTGCCAGACGCTCCTGCATGTCACTGGTCAAAAGCGCATCCAGCATCTGATCGACACGGCCTTCCATAAACATGTCGAGATTGTACAAAGTCATCTCGATGCGGTGATCGGTGACGCGGTTTTGCGGGTAGTTGTAGGTGCGGATTTTTTCCTCACGGCCACCACTGCCGATGAGATTGCGACGATGCGCGGAATACTTCGCCGCTTCTTCCTGCTGCTTCTTTTCCAGAAGGCGAGAGCGCAGGATCGTGAGAGCTTTTTCCTTGTTCTTGATCTGGCTGCGTCCGTCCTGGCAGCGCACAATGGTGCCTGTGGGAATGTGCATGACCTGCACGGCGGAGTCGGTGGTATTCACCCCCTGCCCTCCTGCACCGGAGGATCGGCAGACCTCGATGCGTACCTCGTCAGCCTTCAGCTCCATATCGACCTCCTCAGCCTCAGGCAGAACCGCGACCGTGGCCGCCGAGGTATGAATGCGGCCCTGCGCCTCGGTGGCTGGCACGCGCTGCACACGATGCACGCCGCTTTCATATTTCAGCACGCGGAAGACATCCTCTCCGCTGACTTTCATGACGATTTCCTTGAAGCCACCGACATCAGACGGGCTGGACTCCAGCGTCTCGACACGCCAGCCTCGGGTTTCAGCAAAACGTGAGTACATCCGCACCAAATCAGCCGCGAAGAGAGAGGCCTCATCGCCACCTGTACCCGCCCGGATTTCCACCAAGGCATCACGCCCCTCCAGAGGATCAGGCGGTAGGATGAGGAACTGCACACGGTTTTCCAGCTCCACCAGGCTCTTCTCGATTCCAGGAATCTCCGCCGCCGCCATGGCTGCAAATTCGGCGTCATCACCCTTGGCCATTTCCTGATTTTCACTGAGTTCCCGGAGCTGTTTTTGATACTCATCCCAGATTTCGATGAGCTGACTCAGCTGGCGATGCTCTCGCGTGAGATCGCCCGCCTTCTTGGCGTCATCAAAGAAGCCAGGCTGGCCCATCAGCTCCTCTAGGAGATGAAAGCGTGAACGTTTGGTACTGATGATTGAGGAATAGTCCATGGAATGCCCGAGTGACGGTTGGGTTCAAAATGCCTGCTGCGCCATGACCCTGTCGTGGGTCAAAGTTCGTCGAAAAAGCTGTCCGGCTAAAGCGCCTGCTGAGCAGAATAGTGTGGCATGAATGAGCCACTGATCATGGCGTCAGGAGGCCGATGGTCAACCTTCAGTTCAGAGTTCTCTGCCAACACTGAGAGCTATTTGAGAATCCATGCGTCGATTTTGTTCATGCTAATCAAGTTGCAGGTTGTGCCCATTTCATTCGTAAGATGCCACTGAATCAACCCGTAAACCCCGGCGATGACTTTAATACGCATCCACATCATTTTGAGCATGATCGCCGCCCAAGGCAGCCTTTTCGGGGCTAGCCATGGGCACGTGGCCTTTAACCAAGACATCCGTCCGATCCTGGCTGATGCCTGTTTTCACTGCCACGGCCCCGATCCGGGCACACGCAAAGCTGGACTGCGACTCGACACCGAGGCGGGGTTTTTCACCGCCAAAAAAGGCGAGCAGCCCACGGTCATCAAAGGTCAGCCGGACAAAAGCAGTCTCTACCAGCGCCTGCTCTCGACGGATGAAGATGAAATCATGCCGCCTCCAGAGTCGCATAAAGAACTGAAACCTGCGGAGATCGCCAAGATCAAGCAGTGGATCGAAGAAGGTGCTCCATGGCAACCCCACTGGTCCTTGATCAAACCCGAGCGCAGCCCTGAACCCACAGTCAAAGAAACGGCCTGGGTAAGAAATTCGGTGGATCGTTTTGTGCTCTCCAAGCTCGAATCCACCGGCCTGAAACCCGCGCCCGAAGCTGAGGCTCACACCCTGGTGCGCCGCATCGCCCTGGATCTGACAGGCCTGCCGCCTAGCCCCGAAATCATCAAGAAGTATGCTGTGGCAAAACTTTCCGATGCCCAGGTCTCCCAGCTCATTGATGAACTCATGAAGTCACCGACCTATGGCGAGCATCGCGCCCGCTACTGGCTGGATGCCGCACGTTATGGTGACACCCACGGCCTGCACTTTGACAAGCCCCGCGAGATGTGGGCCTACCGGGATTGGGTGGTCCAGGCTTTTAACCGCAACCAGCCATTCAATGAGTTCACCGTGGAACAGATCGCCGGCGACCTGCTACCTAATCCTCGGCAGGACCAATTGGTGGCCACCGGCTTTCAGCGCTGCAACATCACCACCAACGAAGGTGGCACCATTGATGAGGAAAACGTCGCCAACTACGCATCTGACCGCGTGCAAACTCTCGGCTGGGTTTACATGGGCCTCACCACGAACTGCGCGCAATGCCACGACCACAAGTTTGATCCCATCACGGCAAAGGATTACTACTCTCTGGCGGCTTTCTTCCGCAACACCACGCAAAAGCCCAAGGACGGCAATGTTAAAGATGGACTGGGCCCGGTTCTTGTGATGCCTTCCGACAAAGATCGTCCGCGATACCAAGCCCTGCCGGCCGAGATCGCTCAGGCAAAAACCAAGCTGCAAGAAAATCGGAAGGTCGCACAGCCAGAGTTTGATCAGTGGCTCACCTCCGCCAAACCTGAAGACCTCGACAAAGACGTGCCCACCAAAGGCATCGTCGCCCACCTGCCGCTGAATGAAGGTGTCGGCAGCGAAGTGACCGGCATCTGCGGTGCGCCGAAGACCTTCAAAGCCACAGGCGCGGTGACTTGGAAGCCCGATGGCAAGATCGGCCCTGCACCCGTGATGAAACAGGGCGGCACGTTCGAGATCGGCGATGCTGGCGACTTTGAGAAAAACCAGCCCTTCAGCTACGGAGCCTGGGTGCGTGCTGGCAAGCTTGGCATCAGCGGCGGCGTCCTTGCCAGAATGGATGAAAAGGGAGACTACCGCGGCTGGGATCTCTACCAGAATGATCGCGACTTCAGCGTCCACATCGTCAACAAATGGCCGGGCGACGCGCTCAAGGTCTCCACCCGCAAACCCAGCGTGCGTCCCGGTGTCTGGCAGCATGTTTATGTCACCTACGACGGCAGCAGCAAGGCCCAGGGAGTGAAGATGTTCATCGACGGCGTCGAGCAGGAAATGAAGATCGAGGCCAACGCCCTCAAAGGCAGCATCAAGACCCAAACGCCGACACGCATCGGCCAGCGCAGCCATGTGCAAATCTTCCACGAGGGCAGCGTCCAGGACGTGCGGATCTACGACCGCAAACTCGCCCCCACCGAGATCCAAGCTCTCGCCAAAGTCGGGCCGCTTCGCCTCATGCTCGCCTCCGCCAAGCGTGGACCTCAACAAAAGGAGGCGCTCTTTGAGCACTACCTCGTCACCCGCCATGGCGGCTATCAAGCAGCCAACGGCATCCATCAAAAACTCGAAGGCGAACTCAATGCCATCAAGGCTCGCAGCCCCGTGACCCACATTCAGGAAGAGCGCATGGACACCAAGCCCATGGCCAACATCCTCATGCGCGGTGCCTACGACAAAGTCGGTGAGGCCGTGGAAGCCGAAGTCCCTGCTGCGCTCGGCAAGCTCGATGCCAAAGCTCCGCGCAATCGCCTCGGGCTGGCCCAGTGGTTGGTTTCTGAAAACAACACCCTCACCGCCCGCGTCACCGTGAACCGCATCTGGCAGGAACTTTTCGGCAGTGGCATCGTGAAGACCAGTGAGGACTTCGGCATCATGGGTTCCGCGCCATCGCACCCCGAGCTGCTCGACTGGCTGGCCGTGGAGTTTCGCGAGAGCGGCTGGGACGTGAAGCGCCTCTACAAGATGCTGCTCAGCTCCGCCACCTATCGCCAGGCCACCCTCATCACGCCTGAGAAGCTGGAGAAGGATCGCGACAACGCCCTGCTCAGTCGCGGCCCCCGTTTCCGCATGGATGGTGAGATGATCCGCGACTACGCCCTGGCAGCCAGCAGCACCCTTTCCCCACGCATGGGCGGCCCCGGCACCATGCCGTATCAGCCCGAGAACATCTGGGAAATCGTCGGCCTCGGCACCGAGCGCTACGTGCAGGACAAGGGCGAGAACCTCTACCGCCGCACGCTCTACAACTTCTGGAAGCGCATGAGCCCATCTCCCAATATGGAGATCTTCAACGCCCCAAGTCGTGAAGTCAGCTGTGTCCGCCGCGACCGCACCAACACGCCACTGCAAGCGCTCGTAACCATGAACGATCCGCAGTTCATCGAAGCCGCTCGCAATCTCGCACAAAAGGCCCTCGCGACCAAAGACCCCCTCGCCTACATCGCCGAACGCGTGCTCTGCCGCCCCTTGAAGGCCAAAGAGCAACCCATCGTGCAAGCCAGCCTAGCCGATCTGCGCAAACACTACACCGCCAGCCCCAGCGATGCCGAAGCTCTACTCAAAGTCGGCGAATCGAAAGCCGACGAAAAGCTACCCAAGCCCGAACTCGCCGCCTGGACGATGCTCTGCAATCAGCTCATGAATCTTGATGAGGTTTTGAACAAGTGATACGCTAGTGCCATGAAAACCGCTGAGCTCGAAGACCTAAAGCGTGACGCCACCCAACTGGAAGCATTCGTGCTGGGACAAGAAGTCGTTCGCTTGATGGTGAATGGAAATGCCGTTGCCATGCTAACGCCAATAAACAGGACAGAACCACCGAAAGCGTTCAATGGGCCTGACTTTGCAGCTCAGCGTCGCGCCGTATTCGGGGACCGCGTCCTGCCTCCAGGAACCGTGCAATCTTTAATCGACGAGGATCGCGACGAACGATGAGTGCGTATGCCGACCGTGGCTTACTGGCCTCACTGTATCTTGAAGAATCGACTTCGGCAGCGGCTACCGCAACGGTGATAGGCCAATCAACCAAAATCATCATCAGTTGGCTGACCAAACTAGAGGTGGAAAACGCCTTTCTAAGGGCAGCCTTTCGCAACAAGATTACCCATGCCGAGGCCAATATGTTGATTGCCCAGTTGAGGGACAATATCGCGACGGACGCTTACCATCACGTAACTCCCGGTCCTGAGGCGCTTTACATTAAGTCCAGCCGTCTCGTGGAGTTCCACACAACAACATTGGGAGTCCGAACGTTGGACCTGCTACACGTTGCCACCGCAGTGATGTTTGGAGCCACTGACTTTCTCTCTTTTGATCACCGGCAACGAGACGTTGCCCAAGCTCTCGGCCTTAACGTTTTGCCCATCATCACCCCATGAACCCATTCAACCGCCGCCAGTTCTTCACCAATGGCTCCCACCTCCTCGGTGGTGCCGCGTTAGCTTCACTTCTCGGTGAGTCTCTCGGTAATGCATCGCCTTCCGCTCATGTGCCGCACTTTCCGGCCAAGGCCAAGCGGGTCATTTACCTACACATGGTCGGTGGGCCATCGCAGATCGATCTCTTCGACTACAAGCCGAAGATGCAGGAATACTATGACAAAGACCTGCCGGCGAGCATCCGCAATGGCCAGCGCCTCACCACAATGACCAGTGGGCAGGCGAGGTTCCCCATCGCGCCGTCGAAGTTCAAGTTTGGTTCGGCAGGTCAGTGTGGCATGATGATGAACACCGAACTTTTGCCGAATCTGGCCAAGAATGCCGATGAAATCTGCTGGATGCGCAGCCTTCACACAGAGGCCATCAATCACGAGCCTGCCATCACCGCCATGCAGACCGGAAACCAAATCACGGGTCGCCCATGCCTCGGCTCCTGGGCTTCCTACGGGCTTGGATCCGTGAACAAAAACCTGCCGAACTTTGTGGTCCTCGTCGCCACTCCCACCAACCGCGAGCAGGAGCAGGCCATCTCCTCCCGACTCTGGTCCAGTGGTTACCTGCCGGGAGAGCACGCGGGCGTTTCCTTCCGCAGCAAAGGCGACCCCATTCTCTTCATCAATAACCCGCCTGGAGTGCCTGATGGCGTACGCAAACGCACCATCGAGGGACTCAATGCGCTCAACGAGATCAACTACCAGGAAGTGGGCGACCCCGAGACGCACACGCGCATTCAGCAATACGAGATGGCCTTTCGCATGCAGGCCAGCGTGCCTGAACTCACCGACATCACCAAAGAACCGGAGCACATCTACAAAA
>CANHTV010000153.1 GCA_947463285.1 Verrucomicrobiaceae bacterium
CAGATCAGTCGCCTGACGTTGGAATTCACGAGCCTGAGGCTTGTGCGTACCGACATGGGAGAAGGATTCCTGACCGTGGATGCAGACACAGGCGGCGATACCCGGCAGCGAGCAGGTCATCTCGACGACATTTTGCGGTGAGAGGTCCGAGTCCGTGCCGAGCAAGGCGCGCAGCAAAATTTGATCGGGGTCGGTGTTGTGCATTTGGACTCCGAGATTGGGCGAGACTGAGACAGAACGTGGCGCTGAAGCAGGAAGCGCAGCTTTGACCTCCTGAGACTTAGCAGCCACTGGCTGAGGTTTCGCCTTTGCGGCTGAAGCTTGATCCCCGTCATCCTCATAAGCAGTCGGCACAAAAGCACTCACCTTCGGAGTTGAGGCTGGCGTTGCAACCTCGGCGTCAAAGAAGCTGCTCGGTGACTGCGCTTTTTGCGGCACCTGATATCTATCTCTCTGGAAGTCGTCATCGGCTGAAGGATTCGAGAACGACCGCTCAGGCTGACGCGGAGGCGAGACTTCGCGTCCTAACAATTGATCACTGCTAAAGCCTTCATTCACCTTAGGCGGACTGAAGGAGTAGACACCGGGAGGCGGTGTATAGTCCTGAGATTGTTGAGGTGGCAGCACCTTGATCTCTGCCGGAGGCGGACTGTAACTCGGGGCTGGAGCAGCAAAGGAAAATGGGGCGGCCCCCACTGGTGGCTGGCAAGCCGGAACTTCGGGTAGCGATGCAGAAACCGGAGCCGCTGGTATGAAGGCCCCAAATGGATCATGAGCCTTGGCTGGTGCTGGCTGGAAGAAGGGTGTCGCCGCAGCAAATCCCATCAAAGGCGAAGCCGGGGCGGCGGCCTGCGTGGGCTCTGGCTGGAAAGTCGCAGACGAATTTGCTGATAGAGGCTGGCTCTGCGGGGCAGACTCAGCCACAGGAGCTGGCGCGGAGAACATGGATGTCCCCGGATTACTGATGGGAAATGGCTGCGCTGGCCCGAACTGTGAGGCTGCCGACGTGAAAAGCGATGGCGATGGCTTTGCCATCTCAGCGGGTGCTGTCGGTGCCGCTGGGGCAAAAGCAGGTGATGATGCTGCTGATGCTGCTGATGGTGCAAGGAAGGGGGAATTGGTGCCTGGCACTGAGCTCGACTCCATGGGAGCCAAGGGAGCATAAGGCGAATGCGCATTTCCCTGCGGCGCAGCTGGAGTCTCCACACGAATCACCCCACCCATCGCTGGAGCAGAAGCTGCTGCTGGTGCCGGGCTCAGAGGCGGCGGAGTGCCCAAGCTGGCAAAATTTGGCAAGCTCGGTGGAGCACCAGAGGAAAGCGCACTTTGCAGCTCTTCACGCGGCAGGCGCAGCTGAAAATCACGCTTAGCCGTGTTGAGCACATGGCGGAAGCCCGCATCAGTGATGGCATCCACGAGCGTCCCTAATTCAGAAATGGGAGCGCTGGAAGAAGCCAGTTCCTGAACCTTTTGAGCAGGCATGGAAAGAGTAATCCAGCCCGGAACAACCATCGGATCAAAACCAAGCTCTGCTGCTGTGTAGCCTTTCAAAAGAGCAGCCAGAGAAATACGGACCTGGGCAGAGCTAGTCACGGGCTGTGAGCTGGGGAAGCCAGGCATCGAAAAGCAAGCTGGTTTTTCCGCAGAACCATCTGGGGCAAGCTGGCCTGTAGGCACCGCTTTATTTCCAAACAGAACACTGAAGGGTGACTCCTGTCCCGTTGGAGTACCAGCCCGCGGAGCTGCTGCGAAAGGCGATGATAAAACACCGGACTTTGGCAGTGGATTGCTCGGAGCATGCGATGCTTCGGCAAAAGGGGATTGACCAAAACTAACCAAAGACTGCGCAGGGGCAGGAGCGGGAACCGCTGCGCTTGGCATGGCCCCGAATGGTGATACCGCAGGATTAGGCAGGCTTGGAGGCACACCCGTGCTGGCAGAAAAGGGGCTCGTCGGGAATACCGGAGCCGCCCCCAAAGGCTGCTGACCTGGCAGTGAAAGCTGCGGCATAGCGGCTTCCCGGCAAGGAATATCAGCCAGGGGTGGAGGAGGTCCCTGACGCTTGGGCGGCAGCATCATTCCTGAAAAAGATGGCTGCACGAGCGGCTGCGATTCCTGAGAAGATGACGGCGGAGGCGAGGCCGGAGCCGCACTCGCCATGCCAAAAGGTGAAGCGCTAGGTGCAGCCCCCATATGGGAATTTTGCAGCATCGCTCCCGGCTGCGTGGCAGCGATCAATCGCGGCAATTTAGACGCTGGCAGCGGTATCATTCTCGGATCCTGAGGGGAAACCGGCGTCTGAAACAAGGCAGGACAAACACGATAAATTTCAAAAATAGGCAACGACGCCTGTCCACCACGCAGAGCTTCGTCGAGTGCTTGAGCAGAAACTGCCACAGGTTGATCCATCGGCAACGCACCCGCACGAGCCATCTCTGGCGGCAACTGCGTTATAACGTCCCCCACCGTCAAGGGCGATCCCGTGCCTGCACTAGGCGTTACGGAAAACGGCGACTGCCTTACAGGCTGTGCCAAGTGATTTTCGCCAAGCACCGTCTTGAACAATGGGGTACTCATGGGAGAAATTGAGTTCAAAGGAGGCGCAGATACCGAACTCTCGGCATAAGGTGAAGCGGTGTTTTCAGAACTAGCGTCTGAACCTGCCTCGCGTGAAGCCGGATCTCTCTTCTGACTTGCATCAGAAGCTCCAAGAAACATGCTGCGGAAAGAAAAACTCATCGGGATCGATTATCACTCAAAGTAAGATATATCATAAAGATTAACTGTTACAGTTCATGTAAGAAAAAACACCAAAACTTAATGATCAACATTAGCTAATTATTGATCATGCTAAAGTCGAGTGATTTTTGACAATTCAATTACCGGCCAGTCACGTCGATTTCATACATCGGTTCCAGAAGCAGTTATCGTGCCCACACTGCTAATGTGGTGCCAAGAACTCCTGAGTGATGTGAATACGCCGAATGTGCGTTCAATGCCTGAGCGCCAAGCTCAATGTCTGCGAACTGACGCTGAGAATGCACTTCTTCGCCTTTGTCATTACCCACACTGCCTGAGCCTCCTTCCTGCGATGGGTGAAACACCTGTCGATTTCATCTCAATGTGAAGTATCTCCAGACAAGTTACGCATTTGCTGAACAGCCGCCACCGAGCAAAACATGTCGTCACACCACCGTCAGGCACCGGGGGAACATCACTTGAGCGAAAACGGCATTGCAGCATCAGCGAAGGAGTCGAAGCACAGCCTGCGTTTAATCAAACTCTTGAAACGGACCTCTCTATATCTGCTGCCATTTTTGGCCTTTGTTGCTCAAGCAGCGGCCCCGAGCCTGGAGGAAGGCCGCGAGCATTGGGCTTTTCAGCCTTTGACGAATCCGACCGTACCAGACGTGAAGATGAAGACTTGGCCGAAGAATGACATCGACCACTTTGTCTTGGCCAAATTGGAGGCCGCTGGGCTGCAACCTTCAGCTGAGGCGGATCGGGCAACTCTGATCCGGCGCATCACTTTGGATTTGATCGGCCTGCCACCGACACCGGAGGAGGTGACAGCCTTTGTGAAAAATGATTCACCGCGTGCTTACGAAGCGCTGATTGATCGCCTGCTAGCCAGTCCCCACTACGGCGAACGTTGGGGCCGTCATTGGCTGGATCTGGCACGCTATGCGGACACAAGCGGTTTTCACAACGATCTCGACCGCCCCTATGCCTGGAAGTATCGCGACTACGTCATCCGCAGTTTCAACGATGACAAACCCTATGCGCGATTCATCGCCGAGCAGATTGCTGGAGATGAGGTGGAAGGTGCCAATGAGCAGACTTTGATCGCCACCGGCTTCTGTCGGAACGGGCCTAGCAATGACGACAACATGGGCAAGACGCCCGAGGCCATCGCCCAATACAAGGCGGATCAGATGGACGACATCATCTCCACCACGTCCTCCGTGTTTCTCGGACTCACACTCGGCTGCGCCCGCTGTCATGATCACAAAACCGAGCCGCTGCTAGCCAAGGACTACTACAGCCTCATGGCCATCTTTGCAGGCACGGAGAAGCTCGGCCTGCCCAGCGGTGCCAAGGATGCCAAGGACAAGAAAATAGCCGATTCAGCGCAGGTGATGGCTTTGATCGAAACCAAGCCCGAGGTGCCAGCGACGCATGTGATGCTGCGCGGGTTGGCCGCAAACCCAGGTGAGCAAGTCACCGCCGCCGTGCCTGTGGTGTTGAGCCCAAAGCCTCTCGACTTCCCAAAGCCAGACAAGACCTCCCTGCGCCGACGAACCTTGGCGGAGTGGATCGGCTCGCCAGAGAATCCGCTCACCTGGCGCGTGATAGTAAACCGCGTCTGGCAGCATCACTTCGGCTCCGGCTTGGTGACGACACCGAGTAACTTTGGCGTCTCGGGCATGAAGCCCACGCACCCTGAATTGCTCGATTGGCTGGCAGGAAAGTTCATCGAAAGCGGCGGCAAGCTGAAGCCTCTGCACAAGCTCATGCTGATGTCGGCGACGTATCGGCAGGTTAGCTCAGAGCCGAGGGCAGAGAGCCGAGGGAAAAGCCCGCTGGACTCTGCGCCCTCAGCCCTCCGCTCTCAGCTTTTCGGGCGGATGGCTAAACAGCGCATGGAAGCCGAGGTCATCCGCGATTCAGTGCTCGCCGTGAGTGGCAAGCTGAATGGCAAACTCGGCGGCCCTGGCATCAAGCCGCGCATTCGTGCCGAGTTGCTGGATGCGAGTCAGCGCAACAAATGGCCCGTGTTAAAAACCGAAGGCCCCGATCAATGGCGGCGCAGTGTTTACATCTATACCAAACGCCAGCTTCTGATGCCCAGCCTGGAGCTCTTTGATGCACCCACCACGACCGACAGTTGTGCCATGCGCACTCAAAGCACCGTGCCAACACAAGCCCTGGTGCTGATGAATGATGAGTTCGTCGAAGAGCAGGCAGGCTACCTCGCCCGTCGTGCCAAAACGGAGGCTGGCGATGATTTGCCAAAGTTCGTCGAGCAGCTTTTCCTGCTCACGCTCTCGCGAAAACCCACTGAGCAGCGCTTACAGCAGTCGCTGGAGTTTTTACAGACACGCACGAAAGCCAGCGATGAGACAACCGCGCTCAAAGACCTCGCGCATGTGCTGCTCAACAGCAGCGAGTTTGTGTATATCGAGTGAGGCAAGTCTCAGAAAGCCTTCACGGCACGCACACGCTTTTTCCGCTCCGGGGCGAGTGTCATCTCCGGCGTGACTTTGATGCCCATGCGCTTGTAGTAGTCGAGCATTTTGGCGGTGGCGGCTTGGCTGGCCTCCAGACCGATGCGCACCATGTCACTCATGGGAGTTACTGGAGTTTCTTGAACGATGGACGAATGAAGCATGGCGAGAATTTGTTCGGGACTGTGCGTGCTACTGTCGGCTATCCGGCGATGTGGTGGCTCGATATTGTCCCACAGCACCCACTCATCAGCAAGCGGCAGGTAGTCGGTGAGGAAATGCTTTCGGCTGCGGTCAAAACGGCGCAGCACATCTTCCTCCGGCACATGGTGTCCGCCGAGCCTCACTCGCAGAGCGACACGCTTCACCGCCTGGGCCCCGGAGCTGATCACGATGTAGTGCAGCAAAAAGCGATAACCGCGTGATTTGGCTTCACGGATCAGCGCCAGGTAGGTGCGACCGCTCAGCGTGGACTCGATGGCGAAGCTGGCTTTGGCCTTCATCAGCGTCTGCGCTTCTTCAAGCAGCAAACGACCGGCTTTGAAGGCGCTGAGCGTGGGATCGAGTGGCGAAAGGCCGCGTGCGATCTCGTCGGCATTCAGAAACCGCATCAGCTCCAGGCGCGGCAGCAATTCACGAGCCAGCGTGGTCTTCCCCGCGCCATTGCAGCCACCGATGATGCACAGTGTTGGATTCATGAGTGGCAAGGAAGCGCAAATTGAGGCGTTGTTCCATTTCATTTATGTCACCACTCACACGTCGCCAGATTTTACAGCAAGCCGGGGCCGGATTTGGCGGGCTGGCTTTGCAGTCGCTCATGGGAGCGGACGGGCTGCTGGCGAACACGAATCCGCTGGCACCTCGCGCTCCGCATTTCGCGCCCAAGGCGAAGTCGGTGATCTTCCTCTTCATGTATGGCGGGCCGTCGCATGTGGATCTCTTTGATCCAAAGCCCGAGCTGGCGAGATGGCATGGCAAGGCCATCCCGGTGTGGAAAAAGGAGGATGCCTTCATGGGCGGGAAAACGAAGAACGTGGCGATGCAGAGCCCGTATCGCTTTGCCAAACATGGGCAGGCGGGAATCGACATGGCGGAGGTGTATCCGAACCTCGCACGACATGCCGACAGCCTTTGTGTGATCCGCTCCATGCACGCGGAGAGCAACAATCACGGCCCGGCGCTTTTCCAGATGAACTCGGGTTTCATCCAGGCGGGCAGACCAAGTATGGGCTCGTGGGTGACGTATGGTCTCGGCTCTGAAAGCGAGAACCTACCGGCCTTTGTCGTGCTGCTGGACAAGCTCGGCGCACCGGTGAATGGCGCGATGAATTGGTCGAACGGCTTCATGCCCGCCTCTTATCAAGGCGTGCCTTTCCGCAGCAGTGGCGAACCTATCGCCTACCTGACGCCGCCAAAAAATGTCAGTGCGACTCAGCAGCGTGCACGGCTGGATTTGCTGAAGCAATGGAATGCCGAATATGCCGCTGCGAATCCGCAGGAGACGGCTCTCGCAGCGAGGCTGAATGCCTATGAACTGGCCTATCGAATGCAGATGAGCGCCACGGAGTGTACGGATCTGAGTCGTGAGCCCGAGAGCGTGCGCAAGATGTACGGTCTGGATCACCCGACGACGGCGCACTTTGGCAAAAATTGCCTGCTGGCTCGGCGACTCGTCGAGCGTGGGGTACGCTTTGTGCAGGTGTATAGCGGCGGCAATGAAGGTCCGAAGGCCTGGGACGCTCACGATGACCTGAAGAAGAATCACGACCTGCACTGTGCGGAGACCGATGGCCCCATCGCGGCGCTTTTGGATGATCTGAAGATCAGCGGACTGCTCGACAGCACGCTTGTCGTCTGGGGCGGCGAGTTTGGCCGCTCACCCGTGGCGGAGAACGGCAAGGGTCGCGATCATCACCCGAAAGGTTTTACCATGTGGATGGCCGGAGGCGGCATCAAAGGCGGCATGATCCACGGTGCGACGGATGAGTTTGGCTACGCCGCCGTGGAGAACAAAGTCTCCGTGCCTGATCTGCACGCGACGATCCTGCATCAGCTCGGTCTCGATCACGAGCAGCTCACCTACCGCTTCCAGAGCCGGGACTTCCGGCTCACCGATGTCAGCGGGGATGTAGTGAGGCAACTGCTGGCCTGAGGATTACTTCGCGACGCCTTTGATGCTGAAGTCATCATACTCCACATCCACCGCATTCGTGGTTAGGCTGACGAGCGACTTCGTGTCGTGATTGATGCCAGTGGATTGAAAGCTACCGGCCGGTTTGCCATCCAGGATGACGGTGATTTCATCGCCCTTGGTTTGCACCACAAGCGTGTGCCACTCCTGAAGACTGAGCTTCACGGGGAAACGCTTTTGCTTCGCGGCGAGCATCTTCTTTTCGTCGTCGGTGAGTTGATTGGCTTTTTTGCGCTCGTAAAGACCACCGGTCAGATCAAAACCACCCGTCTTGGCATCTGCCATGTTCACGCTGGTGGGAGAAATCGTCGCCTGACAGATGTGCCCTGCGTGTGAGCCTTTGTAGTTTTTGTCATCGAACCAGACATTGAAGCTCTTGGCCTTGTCACTGACGAAGCGGAACTTCACCGACACCTCAAGATCGCGCTCTCCAGGAA
>CANHTV010000154.1 GCA_947463285.1 Verrucomicrobiaceae bacterium
ATGGCACTGAAGGCAATCATCTACCGGGCGAACGTCAACGTCTCCGACCTCGACCGTAATTTATACAGCGATCATTCGTTCACCATCGCCCGACATCCCTCTGAAACAGAGGAGCGGATGATGATGCGGCTCCTGGCCTACGTGCTGAATGTACCACCGAATAATGACCTCGGCACACTGGAGTTCGCTAAAGACATGTGGGAGGCCGATGAACCTGCCCTCTGCCAGAGAGATCTCACGGGTCTGCTCATGCATGAGATCGAGCTCGGGCAACCTGAGGAAAAGCGACTCGTCCGTGCCTGTGGACGCTCCAAAAAAGTCACGGTGTATAGCTTCAGCAGCACGACCGCCACCTGGTGGGCCTCCGTGACTAACAAACTTTCACGCGTGAATAACCTCGTTGTCTGGCAGTTCCCAGCCGAACAGACAGAAGCTTTGGGGAAACTGGCGCAGCGCTCCATCAATCTTCAAATCACGCTGCAAGAAGGCACCTATTGGATTGGACAGGAAGAAAGCTCGGTGGAGTTGACGCCGGTCTGCCTCTACGGCAGCTCAGACTGAGACATCTTTAAGCATGGCCTCAGCCCAAGACATTCACCTGAATCCAGAGCAGTTTGAACATCTGGAAGAAGCTCTAAAAACACTGCCATCTCCCATCGTCACGCGTGGTGCTACGCTGATGCGAGAGAGGGCTGTGCGCAGCCTTTCCTGGAAACTGCCGGGCGTATTGATGGAAGCCAAAGTGCAGGGAACGCGGCTTTATACCGCACAACTGACCTTCGATGACGATGCCGCATCCACGGACTGCACCTGCGAGTATGGAGACGACTGTAAACACGGTGTGGCGCTGATTTTAGAGCTGCGGAAAAATGCGCAACGCACGGCACCTCCGACATCCGTAAGCAACCAGCAAAGCAAGCTCGACCCTGAATCACTCGCGGGGATCGTCGTCGCTCAGACAGGGAAAAAACTATCCCAACAGGCCGTCTTTTTCCTGAACAAAGCCGATTATCTGTGGAAGACAAAGTCCCGTGCTATTGATCAATCACAGCTTCATGAAATGTGTGGCCGCCAGAGCTTTTGGGGCTACGGCAAGATGGAGTTGTACCCGGAGGAACTGACACCTAAGTCAGCATCTGAGTTCCTGGTTTTTCTTGCCGAAGCGGTGCGCAAATGCCAGCTCATCATGCCAGAGCCAATCCTAGCGGCGGTGGATGCCAAGCTGCACAAGAGCGTGATGGCGCAATGGCAGCGGATTAAAGAGGTCAACCACTGGCGCGCGTCCTTCGAGAAATGGCAGGAACCCAGCGAGACTGAGGCCCAGACCGTGCCGGAACTGCGTCTGCAACTTCTGCCAAGCGCTGCCATCGTGCAGGTGCGGCATCCGAATGAAACGGAATTTGGCAAGGTGACGCAAAAGCTGCTGAAGAACTATGCACCGCGATATTCGCAGGGTGAATCAAAGACCGCTCTGAGCGCCGGCTCACATCTCGTCCTGCGTGCCGCTTGTGATGAATACGGCACGATTCGCGGCACAGAGATCGCCGCCATGTCTGAGGCTCTTTGCAAAAGCCTGTCACAGCTCGCCAGCAGTCCGGAGCTGTTTCATGAGCATGTCTGCAGTGCCGATGGTGAGCCGCTTTTATTCACGGATGAATCGCTGCATTGGGAACTGAAAGCGCCCACTGAGAAGTCTGGCGATTACGCTTTGCGGCTACTCAATGAACAGGGCCTCACACCAGCGCCACCGGTGGCGATTTTACGCAGTCACCCGCTGCGCTATGTCACGTCCGAGCTGGTCTATACCCTGCCCTACTGGCCTTTTGGCAAAGAACGCATGAACTGGCCAGTGGAGATCCCAGCAGCAGCCATCGAATCACGCGAAGGGCTCGCCGCGCTTGGAAAACTGGGCCTTCCCGTGCCTGAGCGATTCGCGGACAAGGTCAAGGTCATCAAAGCCAAGGTCGAGGTACGCTGTAAGGTGAATCGCCCAGCAGGCAGCTCCAGCGACTACATGCAGGTCTCTGCCAAAACAAGCTTTGGCAATGCCCAAACCGACGCGGAATGGAATGGCTTTGCCTGGCAGGCTCAATACTCACAGTCGGCACAACGGACTGAAACCTCGGCGGAGTTCATTCAGATCGACAAATCCATGGTGCCACTTTGCACCGCCTGGCTGAAACAAATGCCGATGAAAATGGCAGCCACCTCCGGCAGGGTGCTCTGGGTGGAGCAGCGCATCGTCGGTAAAGAGTGGCCCGAGCAGTTCATGGCCTGGATGGATCGCCGCCCCAAGGACATCACCGTGGAGCTGGATGAGGAGCTCGCCAGCCTGAAAAACGGCCTCGTATCAGGAAAGGTCCGGCTGGATGTCGAGGAATCCAACAGCGGCATGGATTGGTTTGATCTCAACGTCGCTCTGGATGTCACGGACACCACCCTGAGCCCAGAGGAAATAACCCTGCTCCTGAAGGCCAAGGGCAAGTGGGTGAAACTCGTCGGCAAAGGCTGGCGCAAGCTGGAATTCGATCTCAGTGAAGATCAGGTTCGCGAGCTCGCTGAACTCGGCATGGCGGTGAATGATTTTGACGGCAGCAAACAAAAGCTGCACGCACTGCAACTCGGCAGCCTAACAAAAAACACCACGCTACTCCCTGCGGAGCGTGCCATGCAGGTGCAGCGCCGCATTGAGGAGATCCAGACCCGCGTCACGCCGGAGCTGCCATCGAGCATCACCGCGACACTTCGTCCCTATCAGCTCAGCGGCTTTCATTTCCTGGCCTACCTCACCGCCAACCGTTTCGGCGGCGTGCTGGCCGATGACATGGGCCTGGGCAAGACGCTGCAAACTCTGGCCTGGATCGCCTGGCTGCGTGCCGAACAAAATATCACGGAGCCCATTCTCGTTGTCTGCCCGAAATCGGTGCAGGACAACTGGCGTGCTGAAGTGGAGCGCTTCTGCCCCACCCTGCGCGTCGAGGTATGGAATCGCAGCAATGCTGGAAAAACCGGTGTTAAAGGTGATGCGGACATCCTGGTCATTCACTACCCGCATCTCCGCCTGCATGAAGATCTGCTTTGCAGCCTCACTTGGGGAGCCGTGA
Organism: Verrucomicrobiaceae bacterium; assembly: GCA_947463285.1. Classification (GTDB taxonomy): domain Bacteria; phylum Verrucomicrobiota; class Verrucomicrobiia; order Verrucomicrobiales; family Verrucomicrobiaceae; genus Prosthecobacter. The sequence continues at coordinate 3,105 of CANHTV010000154.1, forward strand.
TTCTTGACGAAGCCCAGGCCATCAAAAACCCTAGTGCGCAAAGCACCAAAGCCGCCTGTGCCCTGAACGCACGCCACCGACTGGCGCTCACAGGCACACCCATCGAAAACCGCCTGCTGGATCTCTGGTCCATCTTTGCCTTCGCGATGCCTGGAGTGCTCGGCACACGGGCGGCTTTTGGGCGTGATTTTGATGGCAAGGATGACCCTCTGGCCCGACGCCGGCTGGCCGCACGCACGCGTCCGTTTTTGCTACGCCGAACCAAAAGTGAAGTTGCCAGCGATCTACCCGACAGGGTGGAGGAAGACCTCGTCATCGAGTTGGAAGGAACCCAGGCCGCTCTTTATCAGGCGGAACTTAAACGCGCCCGAGCCCAGCTTTTGAAGGCCGAGAAGAATCAGGAACTAGACAAGCTGCGCTTCAACATCCTCACCAGCCTGCTGCGACTGCGCCAGATCTGCTGCCACCCACGATTGATCGGCTTGGATAAAGAAGACACCGTAAGCAAAGGCCGGAAGAAGAATGCGCCTGAAGGCCCCGCCACCGAAAGCGCTAAAGTCAGTGCACTGATGGAACTGCTGGAGCAGCTCACGGAGGAGGGACAAAAGGTGCTGGTCTTCTCACAGTTCGTGGAAATGCTGGACATCATCGAAGACGAAATCGCCACGCGTGAATGGCGTAGTTTCAAGCTAACCGGAGCCACCGAAGACCGAGGTGCCTTAGTCAAAGCATTCCAGACACACGAAGGCCCGGCGACCTTTCTCATCAGCCTGAAAGCAGGCGGCTTTGGGCTGAATCTCACGGCCGCCAGTTACGTCGTGCTCTTTGATCCCTGGTGGAATCCAGCGGTTGAAGCTCAGGCCATCGACCGCACCCATCGCATCGGTCAAAAGCAGACCGTTTTTGCCTATCGCCTGCTGATCAAGGACAGCATCGAAGAAAAAATCCGGCATTTGCAAAAACAGAAGGGCAGCCTGGCGAATGACATCCTGGGGGAAGAAAACTTTGCTCAAGCCCTGACATTGAATGACTTCCACTTCCTTTTGGGTGCTGACCGATAACAGAAGGTTAAGGAAACTTTTACCATCCCTTCACAAATCTCCGCCCCTGGCGACATACTTCCTTAACACAAGGCGGGTCTGTTGTGTGTGTGACAACGCTGGTTCGTGCCAGCAACGCCACGTTCCAAATCAAACCACAGCAGACAATGAAAACGAACAGCAACCGATTCGTAAAGCGCCTTCTCCCAGCGGCATCAGCTATCGCCCTGACCAGCGTCACCGGAGCCTTGTCAGCTCAGCAGCAGCCACCACCTCGCGGGATGCAGCCACCCGTTGGCACACCTCCGACGAACCAAGCCGGTCCCCTTCCCCGCCCTGACGCAGGACCTCGTCCTCCACACGGCCGCCCGCCAGAAGGCCAGCCACCCAAAGGCACCAAGCCACCCAAGCCACCTAAAGTGACTGAAGCGCTGCTTCCACCGAGCTTGCCAGAGTCCTTCATTTTGCCTTCCGAGTTCCGCCATCTGGATGGCAGTGCCAATAACCTAAGCCATGCCGCCTGGGGCACTCCTGATCAGGCTTTCAAACGCCTTGCTCCTAATGCTTATGCCGACGGCCTCAGCGAACCTGCCGGTGCCAACCGCCCAAGCGCTCGTGTCATCAGCAACGCTGTCGCCGCCCAAAAGAAACTGCGTCCGAACCGCCGTGGTGCCAGTGACTTCCTCTGGCAGTGGGGCCAGTTCTTGGATCATGATCTCGATGAAACACCGACCGCCGATCCAGCCGAGTCATTCCCCATCGCTGTGCCTGCTGGCGATGCTCAATTTGACCCCACCAACAGCGGCAGCATCACCATGGGGCTGAATCGCAGTGCCTACGTCACCATGGAAGGTGTGCGTGAGCAGAAAAGTGCCATCACGGCCTGGATCGATGCCTCCCAAGTCTATGGCTCCGATGTCGAGCGTGCTGCGGCTCTTCGCGCCAATGATGGCACCGGGCGTCTGTGCGTCACTGAAAGCGTGCACGGCGATCTCTTGCCTCAACATTCAGACACACTCGCCGCACTGCCTCCAGCTCCTGGATTCTTCGTCGCTGGTGATGTGCGGGTAAACGAGCAGGTCGGTCTCATCGCCATCCACACACTTTTCCTCCGCGAGCATAACTTCTGGGCAGGTCTTTATCGCGCTGCAAACACCGAAGCTGAAGACGAAGAAATTTATCAGTTCGCCCGCCTGATGGTCAGCGCAGAAATGCAGGCCATCACCTATCGCGAATTCCTTCCCGTCCTTCTTGGCCCTGGTGCCATCAAGCCCTATCGCGGTTACAAGGCCGACGTTGATCCCACCATCAGCAATGAATTCGCCACCGCCGCCTATCGCCTTGGACACAGCCTGCTTTCACCTCAAGTCCTGCGTGTGGATGAAACAGGTGCGGAGATCAAGGCCGGTCATCTCACTCTCGCTGGCTCCTTTTTCCAGCCGCAGCACGTCACGGCACAAGGCGTGGATGTCATCCTTCGCGGCCTCTGCATGCAACGCTGCCAGGAGCTGGATGAATGGCTGATCGACGATGTGCGCAACTTCCTTTTCGGTGCCCCTGGAGCTGGTGGTCACGACCTCGCCTCACTCAATATCCAACGCGGTCGCGATCATGGCCTGCCCAGCTTTGCCGAAATGCGCACGGCTTTGAAACTACGTCCCGTCACCAACTTCAAAGATGTGAATCATCGCCGTGAGGTCGTCGAAGAACTTCAAGCCGCCTACGCTAGCCCTGCTGACATTGATCTCTGGATCGGTGGTCTCGCCGAGCAAGATCGCCACGGTTCCATGGTCGGTGAGACTTTCCATCGCATCCTGGTCGATCAGTTCACCCGACTCCGTGATGCTGACCGTTTCTGGTATGAGAAGAATCTGCCATCCGAAATGGTTCGCATGGTGAATTCCCAAGAGCTCAGCCTCATCATCCGCCGCAACACCAAAATCGGCGCCGAAATCTCCAACAACGCCTTCATGACCGCGCCACCTCGCAAGCCAGGCAATGGCAAGCCTGCTCCTCGCAAACCTGCCCCACGGCCTTGATGCATCATCACTCCCACCGGTAGTCAACCATCGCCACACGCCTCGGAGTGTGGCGATTTTTTGTCTGACATACACACCTCAAAATGACAAAAGGCTCATGCCGCATCTCGCGGCATGAGCCTTTAAAAAATAAGGCGCTGGAACGCAGCCGAATTAGGCTGCCAGTTTTTGCTTGCCGTGGCTGACCAGTTTGTCTGCCAGCTCAGGCATGTAGCGCACGATTTCGTGGGCCAACATTTCCAAGCGTGTGTCGGATTTCCAACCGCCGCTCATGCTGCGGTCACGATCGAAGAGAGGCATGGTCATCACGACATTGAAGACCTGGGTGTCGTTTTGAAGTTCGAGTTGCGTGGGCATCGGGAGGAGGGAGGTTAGGCTGGATCTGCGGCTGGCAAAACGTCGCCGTTTTGAACGATGAACTTCCGCCTACTCAACGTGCCTTCCCTAATCTTCGCCTCGATCGCCTGCCCGATGAGCAGACGAGCTGCCTCGGAAGGGCTACAGCCATACATACCATCGGTGGTCAGATCCTCCAGATACATCCTGATCTGGGGAGTGACGGCGATGGTCATGGTGACCGAATCGAAGTTGTTAGTAGGGCGAGCCATCGAATAAAAACCCGGAATTAATGCCATTAAAACAGAGCCAACTTGTTTCAGCAAGTTGGAAATGGGTTATTTCAGTGTTTTCACCCGATTAAAACACGGGTTAATATTTAATTTATATTAAGTATTATGAGCTTTTTAGACCTTATGGCTCTCAAAATCTAGCTTTGATTGCTATTTTTTCGGCTCTAGGGACTTCAACTCGATCTTCCGAAACCACACGGGCTGACCTTCGGCTTGAAGAGCAATGTGGCCGTAGCTGAGCTTAAGATTCCCACCGAGTTCGATCTGATCGGTGGCGGGAGCGTTGTTGTTGGTCGGGTCGAGCTGAGGACGCTGGTAGCGCAGGACTTCGATACCGTTGATGCGGTGAATGATTTCGTCATTTCCTCGCACTTCGACTTCAGCGCGCACCCATTCCTCCGCTGGAAAAGTAGGCGCGCTGGATTTGACGATGTGCTTGGTCACCAGTTGGCCGCCCATTTCCACATGGGTGCCTGGCGTACAGAGGTTTCCCGTGGAGCGCGCGCCTTTGCCTTCATCGGCGAGGAACTGCATCTCTAGGCTTGCGGGGAAGCCCTGATCAAATCGCAGACTCTGAGCCGGCTGTGCGTGGAGCATGACACCGCTGTTCAGGTTCACGTAGTTCGGGGCATCAGCCATCATTTTGCCGGTAAAGCGATACTCCAGGCGCAGAGTGTAGTGGGAGTAGGCGAGGTTGGTGTAGAGATGGCCAAACTGCTCATCAAACTTCTCGTAGTCATCATAGCTGACCTTTAAGATGCCGTCCTCGACACGAAAGGTGTTCGCGAAGTTTTCGCCGAGGGGCCGTTTGGAAATCTTCACCGTCCAGCCACTTAGATCTTTGCCGTTGAATAGGGAAACCCATTGAGGATCCTCGGCAGATGCGGTGCTGATCATTAAACCAAACAGAGAGAGAAGAAGACGCGGTGTCATGGAGGTGAGGCCATCTTGATCAATGCGAGCGGTGATGCCAAGCAGAAGATGCCGTGCATCCCGAATAG
>CANHTV010000155.1 GCA_947463285.1 Verrucomicrobiaceae bacterium
CGTTGTTCCGCCGTTTAGAACCGTCTTCAGGCCCAACTTCCACGGCGTTCACTGGACTGGAGGATAAACCCAGGCAGCTAGAGATGACTCCGGCTCCTCCAAAGGTGCGCAACATGGTGCGGCGGTCGATGGCCGTCGTTTCAGTGCATTGAGTGGTAGGATCAGTATTCATTTTTATGTAGATTTTTTATTGACTATGGTTGCCGAGTTAACTTTGAGTTGAATGCAGCTTTTTTGGTATTTTCAGCAGCAAATTGTATGTGAAATAAATGGTAATGATTATCTGTGCCTTCTGCTGCTTATTAGACCTCTAATTGTTGGCTATTTTGCTGATTTTCGTTTTTATCAGCCAAAATGTAATTTAGCTGCAATAGAATCGGGTTAACCTAATACAACTACTAGTTGTTTATTATAAAATTAAATTAACTGTCAGCATAATTGCCAATAAATACGTAAGTCAATGGCTTAGCCATTAGCATCTCACAGCCATAGTTAACGAGTAACTAATACAAAGATCGATTTGCGGCACAGGGCCTGGGAAGTTTCAAAGAGGTGCTCTTCTATCCATAAGTTTATAACGCTCATGGCACGCCCACCCTCCGGGCGAAAGAGTCCTCGAAGGGCAAGGGGATAATGAGTTTGAGTTCCGCCCTGTTCATGGCTTCAGGAAGATCGAGAAGGCTATTGGAAACCTAGCGTACGAGCGAATGAGGCCAATGAGGCTTGCTAGACGCCAAGAATCCGACAGAGATTTGGAGAACTGGTCTAGCGTTTGAGGAGCCAGGTGCCTTAGCCAATGGCTTATTCTGGGAGCAACGCGCCGAATCATCAGAAACCGCGCTGAAGGGTAAATTCGAGTCCCCTAGAGGACTTGGCAAAAGGCCGAAGATCATTACATGGCTACAGATGCTCCCCGCATGTCGATGCCCCAATAAAGCAGCTAAGGCTTCGAGCTTGCTCCGAGCTACTTTGAGAGTCTTCATTTTTGCTGATTCACCCCTTCCTCAACATTACCGCCAGTAGCGAAACTTCCGCCGGTGTCACACCCTGAATGCGGGCGGCTTGGCCGAGGGTGGTAGGGCGGATCTCATTGAGGCGGACGATGGCTTCTTTTTTCAGGCCGTGGACTTGGCTGTAATCGAAGTCAGCCGGGATGGCGTGGCTTTCCATGCGGGCGGTTTTGCCAATCATGACTTCCTGGCGCTGGACGTAGCCTTCGTATTTCAGCTCGTAATCGAGCTGCTGCCAGACAGGCTCGGGGAACTCGGTGAGCATGTCGGCAGGGAGCTTACTGTGGTCGTTTTCGGTGCGGCGAATCCACGAATGGAGCTTCATACCCTCGTGACTAGTGGTCTGGGCAAACTGGATCGCTTTGGCAAGGAGGTCGGCTTTCTCCTGGGTGAGGCGGGTGCGCGTGGCGCAGGTGAGGCCGACTTCGGCTGCGCGGGGTGTGAGGCGGAGGTCGCAATTGTCCTGCCGGAGGAGAAGGCGATACTCGGCGCGTGAGGTGAAAAGGCGGTAGGGCTCGGTAACGCCCTTGGTCACGAGGTCGTCGATGAGCACGCCAAGATAGGCCTCGCTACGACTGAGGATGAAGGGTGGCTTGCCCTGCACTTTCAGGGCGGCATTCGCCCCAGCGAGCAGGCCCTGACCGGCGGCTTCCTCGTAGCCGGAGGTGCCATTGATCTGCCCGGCGAAGTAGAGACCGGAGACGCGCTTCGTTTCTAGCGTCGGGTAGAGCTGGGTGGGGGGGCAGTAATCATACTCAACCGCGTAGCCAGGGCGAATGATCTCGGCCTTTTCCAAGCCCGTGATGGAACGGATGAAGTCGTGCTGAACCTCGTAAGGCAGGGAAGTGGAGACGCCATTGATGTAGAACTCGCGGGTGTGGCGACCCTCCGGTTCCAGGAAAACCTGATGCCGTTCCTTCTCCGCAAAGCGCACCACCTTGTCCTCCACCGAGGGGCAATACCGTGGACCCACACCTTCAATCCGACCCGAATACATGGCCGACTTGTGGATATTCGCCCGGATAATGTCGTGCGTCTGGGGGTTCGTGTAGGTGATCCAGCAGGGAATTTGTTCCACGTGGAACTTATTCGGCAGCCAGGAGTTCAACGTAAACTGGGGTGGCCCGGTGTCCGAAACGCTCTCAGGATCCTCTGGGATGATGCCAGAGAGGTAGGAAAAGGGCGGGGCAGGTGTATCGCCCGGCTGGATTTCGCATCTGGAAAAGTCGATGCTGCGGCTGTTGATGCGGCAGGGGGTGCCGGTTTTGAAGCGCTCGACGGCGAAACCCAGCTGCTTCAGGCTGTCGGAAAGTGTGGAAATACTGTCGCCCATGCGACCACCGGCCTGATTCTGGAGGCCAACATGGAGGAGTCCACGCATGAAAGTGCCGGAGGAAATGATGACTGATTTGGCCCGATAGATCATCCCGAGACTGGTTCGGATGCCGATAACGATATCGTTTTCGACCAAGATCTCGGCGGCGTTCCCCTGGTGCATGTCGAGGTTCGGCTGGTTCTCGATCAGCCACTTCATGCGGAACTGGTAGGCTTTCTTGTCGCACTGAGCTCGCGGAGCCTGGACACTGGGGCCTTTCTTGGCGTTGAGCATTCGGAACTGGATGCCCGTAGCGTCCGTGTTCAAGCCCATCACCCCGCCCAGAGCGTCGATCTCACGCACCACATGTCCCTTGGCGAGTCCACCAATGGCCGGGTTGCAGGACATCTGGGAGATCGTATCGAGATTCTGAGTCATGATGGCCGCCTGGCAACCAAGTCGAGCGGCCGCCATCGCCGCCTCCACCCCGGCATGGCCAGCGCCGCAGACGATGACATCGTAGTGTTTAGGGAAGGTGTAGAGGCTGGAGGACATGGGGTTAGATAGGTGAAATGAAGGGATCGAAGATAGAGGATAGAGCTAATAGCTCAAGCCATGAGAAGGGCAGGGGAGAGGTGGAAATGTTCCATGTGGAACGAAATCAGACAGTAACAGAACCTGGGACACGAAAAAGGAAGGCGCAGACAATCAAAGACGCTGCTGTCGCGAACAGAACGAGAACCACTGTAAACCAAGCGATTCGGCTTCTGAAGTCGAAAATCACAGCCAGTATCAGGGTAAGTGGAGCCAAAAGACATGCGACAATAGAGAAAAGAGATGCGACTACGCATATGCCACCACTAGAGGAATCAGATCTTCGAGCAGCCACCCGATGCCAGATAAGAGCCACAAAAGGACGGACTTCATCAAGAGACCATGACTGCATTCGAGAAAGTTTTTCGAGCGCTCTTGGTTCACTACGATTCAGCAAAAGAAGCCCCGATGGCCTGAGGCACATCGGGGCAGGGCATTCTTGAACCACTAATGTTCTTTAATGAGCACTAATTCAGAGAGACCCGGGCCTTGGATTCTGGGTTATTTGGGATCATTAGTGTCCATTAGTGGTTAGCACAGTTCTTAGCGGAAGCTCTTCGCGAAGTCATCAGCGCTGGCTTTGGCGACGACTTTGGTTTTCTGGAAGGTGCTCTGTTCGCCTTTCTCGATGAGGATGCGCTCGTAGTCGGCGCTACTCATGGGGAGTTCGATGGCTTTGTCCTGCCAGGTGCTGAGGAGGATGGCGTTCGCCAGCTCGACGCTAAAGATGCCTTCTTCTGCTGGGGAGAGCAGCTTTTCACCCTTGAGGATGGCGTTGGTGAAGTTTTGCAGGATCTCCACATGCTGGCCACCGCTGTCGGAAACAGGGATGTCCATGTGCCAGGATTCCGGCATGGCGAAGGCAGCTTCGGCCTCCATGCAGAATTTGCTCATGGGCTGGCGGTTGCGCTGGAAGTGGATTTTGCTGCCGTCGGTGACGGTGAGGCGTCCCTGCTCTCCAGTGATTTCAAGCTTGTTCACGCCTGGGGCCTCGCCGGTGGAGGTGACGAAGGTGGCGGTAGTGCCGTTGTCGTATTGCAGCACGGCAGTGACATCGTCCTCGACTTCGATCTCATGAAAGCGGCCGAACTGGCAGAAGCCGCGGACCTTTTGCGGCATGCCAAACATCCACTGGAAGAGGTCGAGATTGTGTGGGCACTGGTTCATGAGTACGCCGCCGCCCTCGCCCTTCCAGGTGCCGCGCCAGCCGCCGGTGGCATAGTAGTAGTTGGTGCGGAACCAGTTGGTGACTTCCCAATGAACGCGGCGGATCGTGCCGAGTTCGCCGCTGTCGATGAGGTCTTTCACTTTCTTGAAGCAGGCATTCGTGCGCATGTTGAACATGGCAGCGAAGATCTTTGTTTTATCCGTGTGCGCAGCGATGAGGCGCTCGCAGTCGGCTTTGTGGACGGAGATGGGTTTTTCGACCAGGACGTGCAGGCCAACTCCCAGAGCCTCGATGCCAATGGTGGTGTGGCTGAAATGAGGCGTGCAGATCAGGATGGCGTCGATGTGGCCAGATTTGATCATGGCGCTGACATCGGTGAAGGCGTGCTCGCCTTCCTGAAGCGGAGGAATGGTGCCGTGACTCTCGCAGAGGCAGGTAACCTTGAGTCCGGGAACCTTGCCCGCACGAATGTTTCCAAGATGGGCTTTGCCCATGTTGCCGAGTCCAACGATGCCGAGTCTGACGATTTCCATAGTGTGCGGATGAGGGTTTTGGTTAGGGCTGGCAGGCTAGCGGTTGAGGCGCAGATGGTCAAGAGCGCGGACAGCGTTATTCGTCAATACTTTTAGTTAGACGAGTCAAAAATTACCTGCGAGATCCAGCTCAGCCTCAATGGGTTTGGACTCGATGAGATGCTCCACAAGCTGACGCGCCACCCACGGTGCCCGCAGCACACCTTTGGAGCCTAGACCATTCAGGAAGGCGAGATGGGCCCGAGTCGGATGCCTGCCGATGAGGAGCTGCCGCCCTCGGATGATCGGCCGCACACCCGTCTGCGAACCGTGGATCTGATAGGGACGCTTCAGTAACTCACGGAGTTTGGTTTCAAGACCAGCCACCGCTGCTGGCGAGGCCGTGTAGGCCTCCTGAAACTGCCATTCATAAGTAGGACCGACACGCAGCGTGCCATCGCCACGCGGTAGCACCCAGCAGCTTCGATTCACGATGCGGGCCTCGCTGCCAATATCGGCGCTGATTTGTAAAACGGTGCCCTGGGCGGATTGAAACGGCACCCAGTCGAACCAAGGATGCTTCGCCGCCTCCCAGCCGGTGCAGAATACAACCTGCGTGAATGTTTGCCCCTGCCAGATCACCTCGCGATCAAACTGATCCATGCCCACATGACCCGTCTGCCAGCAGCCGAGTTGCTGAAAGTACTGGCGGCTGGCCTGCAAAAAGGCTGCCGTATCCAGCCAGCCACTGTGCTTGATTTCAAAGCCGCCATTGGGATTATCAAAGACCGACTCGTTCACCAGAGGCCCGCTCGTCGGCTGGACGTAGTTCATGATTTCCGGCTGCTCGCGTCGCTTCTGCCAGAACGCCACCGCTTTGTCATCGCGCAGTAGCAGGGCCGTCGGCACCTCACGATAAAAAGTCAGCCCGAGGCGTGCTTCTTTATCGCGATAAAAAGCCAGGGCCTCAGGGTACAGCGTCTCATAGCGCCAGCTCAGCGTCAGACGGATGCCCGTGATGGGCGAAAGCAGACCCGCAGCGACTTTGGAGGATGTCGCTGGCTCGTCGCGATCGACGATGAGAAACGGCAGGCCGCGATCATGCAGCAGCCAGGCCAGGGTGGTGCCCGCGATGCCGCCGCCGATGATGAGGATGCGCGGAGAAATCATGGCAGAGAGATCAGACCTTCCTTCACCTCTCCGGCTTTGCCGCGCAGATGCTTGTCGAAAAACGTCTGCATCTTATCCCGCAGATCCGCTGAGAAAAACACATGCGGCGCGTCTTTGCCCGTGAGCAGAGTGCTGGAGACGCCCGCCTTCTTCAGCGCCGCGTCAAACTCCTCAGCTTGCGCATAAGGCACCAACGTGTCTGCCGTCCCGTGGATGTGCAGAAACGGCGGATCATCAAGGCTGACATGAGTCACCGGTGACGCGGCCCGGGCTGCGACGAGATGCTGGCTCACAGGACCGCCAAAAAGCTTCGTGATGGCCGTGCGCGGCTGCTCGGGATCGATATCACTGCCTTTGCCTGCAAAGGTCAGGAAATTCGCCGGGCCGCAGAAATTGGCAACGCAGGCCACCTTAGGTGCCGGGTCAGCCAGACCTACTGCGCCTTCGAGTTCCTTCACCCCGTAACTTGTGCCCAGCAGACTGACTAGGTGGCCACCAGCCGAGATGCCTGTGAGCCCGATACGGCTCGGGTCGATCCCATGCTTCTGAGCATTCGCCCCTAGCCAGCGCAGCGCCGCTTTCACATCATGAATCTGCGCCGGCCACGACGCCTCCTGCGTGAGTCGATACCCCAGCGAGGCCCCAGCATAGTCGCCACTCTTGATGAGTTGAAAAAGCAGGCCCGTGTCGTCCTTATTTCCAGATTCCCAGCCGCCGCCGTGGACATACACGATTAACGGCAAAGGTTTCGCTGAAGGCTTTTCCGGCAAGTAGAGATCCAGCTTCTGCCGTGCATTGCCCGTGCCTGCGTAATCCACATCACGCAACGCGATAAACCCCTCCGGCGGTGGCGTTTGGGCACAGGCCGTCAGCAGAATGCAAAAGTACAGAAACAAGAGATAGCGCATAGGTTTTGACCGTGTGATTGAAAGCCGGGAACCAAGAACTGCGAACCGAAAACTTCCTTTCCGATGAAATACCTATTCACCCTCTTTCTCGCCTGCCGCCTTCTCGCAGCTGATCTTCCCATCACTGTTGCCTTATCCAGCAAGGAGGGGCTTTATACCGCAGCTCAGTGGAAGCAGGACTGGCCAGGCTGCGAGTTTGAAGACGGCATCAAGGAAGGGCACGTCTCCCTGAAAAATCGCGACGGCATCCCGTGGCTGCGCGTGAACTACGCCATCGGCGGCATCGGCCCGGAGAAAGGCGGCGCGGGCTGGCGCTGGCCGATTGGCACCCATGAGGCGGTTGAGCTCAGCTACAGCTTACGCTTCGATGATGACTTTGATTTCGTCAAAGGCGGCAAACTGCCCGGCCTCTGTGGCGGCCCTGAAAACGTCAGCGGCGGACGTCCGTCCGATGGCGACAACGGCTTCTCAGCACGACTCATGTGGCGGAAAGAGGGCAGGGGAGAGGCCTATGTGTATCACAAAAACCAGCCGGAAAAATACGGCCACAGCTTCCCCTTTCCCGAAGACTTCCGCTTCCCCAAGGGTAAGCCCGTGCAGGTGAAGATCAGTGTCACCATGAACACGCCTAACGTCAAGGATGGCAAACTACGTGTCTGGATCACCCTGCCCGAGGCAGCGGAGAGACTCGTCGTCGAGCAAACCCAGATGGAATGGCGGAACACCCGAAGCTTCGGAGTGGACAGCCTTTACTTCGAGACCTTCCACGGCGGCAACGACAGCAGCTGGGCCCCAACACGCACCTGCTGGGCGGAGTTTGGGAAGATGGAGGTGCGGAAATAATGACGAAGCTCGAATGACGAAACGGCATCCACCAGGCTGACCTCAAGGGCTCCGGGACTTTCAGTCTTAGACATCCCGTCATTCCTTCGTCATTCGGATTTACTCATTCGTCATTTCCTACCCTCATCCCATCTTCGCCTGCACATGGGCTGGCAGCTCCACGCGGCGTTGCATCCACAGGTCTGGCATCATCACCCAGGGCGTGTCGCGGCGGATGAGCACGATGTTTTCGCCGCAGACATGGGCGTCAAAGCCAACGCCCGCTGCCGTCAGCGAGGCAAAGATCGAC
>CANHTV010000156.1 GCA_947463285.1 Verrucomicrobiaceae bacterium
GATTTAACTCGGCCTTTTGCCCGCATCCACGAGATGTCAGCGATCAGGATATGACCGGAGATGGGCGCTTGTGACAAATACCTGCCCAATTCGGTGCGTTTCAATTCGCGGAACTCGATCCCCGGTGCCACCAATGAGGTGCGAATGCATTCCCGAATGCGCGGAGACGGGTGAGCGATCCAGATGGTCTGCGGGCTGCGGATGCGAAGCGAGCGGGAAGAATGGCCGGGTGCGACTTGCAGCGGAATGCGAAACCAGAATTGCGATCCTTTACCCGGCTTGCTGGCAAAGCCGATCATCCCGCTCATGGACTCGACGAGCTTCTTGCAGATGGCTAGACCGAGACCGGTGCCGCCAAAACGCCGGGATTGCGAGCTGTCCACCTGGCTAAAGGGCTTAAATAGACGTTCATGAGCGACTTTTGAGAGACCGATGCCGGTATCTTCGAGCCTGAATTCGATCTGTCCATTCACCAGGGCGGCCCGGATGGTGACATGTCCCTTTTCAGTGAACTTTACCGCATTTCCGGTCAGGTTCAGGAGTACCTGCCGCAACTTCCCGGCATCACCGAGAATCACCTTGGGCAATGCGGGTGCGATGATGGTGACAAGCTCCAAGCCCTTGCTGCTGGCGTCCTGGTGCAAGAGGGCAGCCACGCCTTCGACCAGCTCCTCCAAGACAACGGGTTTTTCGACTAGGTCGATCTGGCCCGCCTCGATCTTGGCGAAGTTCAGAATGTCGTCGATGATGCTGACGAGCGCGCCACCGCTATGCAGGACGGCGTCCACCATTTCGGACTGTTTCAGGTCGAGCGCACTGGATTTCAAAAGCCCCGCCATGCCGATGATGCCGTTCATCGGGGTGCGGATCTCATGGCTAATCATGGCGAGAAACTCGCTCTTGGCACGGTTGGCAGCCTCAGCCTTGTCACGAGCGGTGCGCAGTTCCAGCTCAATCTGCCGGCGGCGATCAGCTTCGCGGCGCGCCACGATCATGCTGCTAACGGCGGCGAGGAAAGGATCCAGCTCGCGGAGTCCCTCCCGGTCGTAGCCGTCCGGACGATTGGCCAGGCCGACGAGTCCGACCATTTCAAGCCCGTCGTAAATGGGCAGGCCCAGAAAGCAATGGATGGGAGGATGGCCAGGAGGCAGACCACCGCTGCGTGGGTCGCTGGCCGCATCGTTGGCGATGATCACATCGCCCGTGACCAAGGCGCTGCCAAATAGCGTCTTCAGATTCCGGAACTCCATCCCCCGCTGCTTCGTTTCTTGCAGGAGTCTCCGGCTCTGCTCATTCCAGGAAATATCCGTCAGTGCATAAGAGCGGAGGAATGGGGCGCCATGTTCGTCTTTAAGAACTTCAGCGACGAATCCGAATCTGCTGTCCGTGTGCTTCACGATCACATCAAGCATCTCGGCAAAGACCGGCCCCATGTCCGTGCTGCCGATGAAATGCTCCTGAGCGGAACGGATGCCGTTGAGCAATTCGGCGCGTTGCCGGGCTGCATCGTCCGTTTTTTTACGGATGTGGATGTCCATCTGCGTGCCGATCATCCGCACTGGGTGACCTTCCTTGGAATAAGCAACGACTCGTCCCACATCTTGCACCCATTTCCAAGTGCCGTCTTTGCAGCGCAAGCGGTGTTCGCAAATGTAGTCAGGGGTCTCTCTCTTGAGACACTTGTCCATGCTGTCCATCACCAGCGCCAGGTCTGCAGGATGGACACGAGAGACCCAGCTGTCCACATGCTGGGGCCATTCACCTGCCTTATAGCCGAGCATTTGTTGGAGTCTATCCGTGTAGATGACGTGGCCGCTGATGATGTTCCAGTCCCAGACGCCGAGGCCGTTGTTTTCCAGAGCAAACTGCCAGCGTTCTTCAGTCTGCTGGAGGGTGCGCTGCGCCTCCACCAGTTCGGTGATGTCGAGTGCCGTGCCCAGCACTTCGCGGGCCATCCCGTCGGCTCCGCGGCTGACTTCAGCACTGCTGCGCAGATGACGCACCTCGCCATCGGGGCGGATGATGCGGTAAATTGTCGCTTTTGGCTCTCCCGTTTTGACCACGGCATCCAAAAACTGCATCACAGTGTCCACATCTTCAGGATGAATCGCCTGCTTGCAGAATTCGAGATCGACCTCCACCGAGCCGGGCTCATAGCCATAGATGCGGTATTTTTCGTCCGACCAGCGGATTTTGCCATCACTTAGATTCACTGTCCAGTTGCCCAGGTGAGAGATGCGCTGGGCCTGCTTGTAATCGTTCTCTGTCAGCACCAGCGCTGTGACATCCTGCATGGTGCCGACGATGCGGCATGGCAGGCCTTGAGAATTGGTTTCTGCTGCAGCCAAGGTGTGAACATGGCGGATGCTGCCGTCCGGGCGGGTGACCCGGTAGGATACCTCCCGGCTCTCTCCCGTGCGTACCACCGACTCCAGCACGGCCATGAAGCTCGGCAGGTCTTCCGCAAGCACGCACTGACGCACATGCTCTATCGTGGGGGTGAAGCTTTGCGGTTCGAATCCGTAAATGCGGAACTTTTCATCTGACCAGGTAAGTGCGCTGGTCTGCAGATCCATTTCCCAAGTGCCTAGATGTGCCAGGCGCTGGCCTTCATTCATCGCACGCTCACTGCGGCGCAAAGCTTCCTCAGCCTCCAGCCGCTTCATCTGCACCCCCAGCTGGCTGCCGATGTGATTCAGCGTTTCCAGCAGGTTGGGATCAGGCGCGTCCAGATACACGCTGAAAAACTCCAGCACCCCACGGGCGACACCATCCACCAGAATGGGCAAGGCGACGGCTGCAGCCAGATCACAGACGCTGGCGGCGTAGCTGCGGGGGAAGTTCTTCTCCTTGCGGACATCGGTGATCCAATGGCTAGTTTGAGTCTGCCAGACTCTGCCCGGTAGTCCATTGCCCGGCTTAAACTCCAAATTGATGGAGGCTTCAATGAACGGCTGCACAGCCACCTCATCAGCGCATCGCATGCTGGAGAAGCGTAGCACTTCATCCCGTGCATCCACCGACCACCAGGCCCCGAAAGTCGCCTGCAAGGCGTCAGCCAGACTCTCGAGCACGGCCGGAATCAGCGCGGCAGTATCGTGACCGGAGGCGATGGCCTTCGCCGAAGCATTTTCAAGACGGCGGCGCAATTCATCGCGCTTCAACCCGGACACATCGGTCTCGACAGCCATAAAATGCGTCAGATTTCCCTCTTTATCCTCGATGGGCTGCACTTCAATGCTTACCCAGAAGGGAGTGCCATCCTTTCTATAGTTGAGGATCTCTGAACGGAAACCACTGCATTGACGCAATTTCTTGCCCATCTCCTGCGCGACCTTTTGGTCCGTCTGCGGTCCTTGAAGAAAGCTTCCCGGCTTGAGCCCGCGGACCTCCTCCAATTTCCAGCCTGTCATGCGTTCGAAGGCATGGTTCACCCATTCGATGTAGCCATCCCGACTCGCCAGGATCACCGCATTGTCTGTGCGTTCCGCCACCATCGCCAGCTTCTGGGTCTCCGCCTCCTTCGCGAGGATCTCAGCCTGCTTGGACTTGAGCTGTCGATTTAACACCTGCAGCTCCTCATTGGCGATCCGATGCACCTGCACCACGTGCAGCAGATCCTGCGCAGAATCATGCGGGGCGAAGTCACTGAGCGTCAGCCCGAGTCGGTCCAGCTCATCCGAACTGTTAAGCCAGGGAGCCCCGAGAAAAACATCAAGGGCGGAGGCTTCGATCCGCATGAACTGCCCGCGCATCATCATGCCCGAGGTGTGATGCCTGAGCAGCACGAGCAGGCCGCGGTATTCGCGCAGCCATGTCGCCGTCAGCTCACCTTTGGGTCTGTCCGGCCTAAAAAGGATTCCAAGCTCTGCGCCAGGAACCACATCTGGAGCCACTCGTGCGAGCGACGGACCGACGTGGACGATGCGCAGGTCATCATCCCAAGCAAAGAGGAAGGGGAAGGCATCCTCAACACTGCTCCAGGGCATCTGCGGCAGGTCAAGAACACTCATGACGTCGGAAGATCATTCCAAGAAACAAGGAAGACATCATGATCAACACCGTCTCCGGCTTTCTGCTCATGAACAATCTGCACGGCCACCGAGAACATCTCTCCCAAGCCTTCAATCAAGCCGATCACAAAGGCCGAAAGGCCGCGACGGTGACTCAAGTAGTGCAGGCGAACCTGCCTGGGAGCCACCTCTGTGCAGCGAAACTCAGGCGGCTGCAGGGCGGAGAAAACCATCGAGACACGCGTGTGAAAATTGGGCAGGTTCTGCAGAAACTCACCCAGATCCCGCCCGCCGGCGGCTAGTAGCTGACCATAGCCGTGCTTGGCGGTTTTGAGCACCCACCAGCGGCCAAACTGGTTGAGGATCGACTCCGCCGGCAGATCAAGTACCTCTGAGGCTGCCACCACGAGTTTGTAAGTGACCTCGTCGGGGTAGGATTCCGTGGAGATGAAGACTTCATCCTGCAACCCAGCCTTGGACCTAATCTTGTGCCAAACGTCCTCCCCGTGATTGGTGACGAGTAGATCCTGAACTGCTTTATTGACCATTCCGTACATAAGAGCGCTTGGTGTGTTAACCCAAAAAGATCACTTCACACCAGGGTTAACACCCCCTTTTTTGGGTTAACTCATCGATAGGTAATGAAACCTAGAATGCATCACTCTCGTCCATTCACCAAGGTTCGAGCCTTGATTTTGACGCGGAATAACAATCCAGGCGTTGGTCTTTTGAACTGATGTCCAAGATGATGGTTAACTTGGAACACTCACACGTTCACTTCAGGCCGGGATGGCTGGGTGGGCAAAAAGCCAGTTCTACCCCAATTGCGCTTGTGAAATTTTTCACAAAATCGGGTTGCTGCTATCCATACGGCTCCGATACTCGTTTAAATACCGTCTCCAAGTCCCATGCCCGCTCCCGAATCTGCCCCTGCTCCCGCCGCCCCAACGCCTCCGGCGGATCTCGTGAATGTTCAGATTGATGGCGTCTGGCATAAGTTTCCGAAGGGCATGAGGATGATCGAGGCCTGCAAGCAGGTGCAGAAAGAAGTGCCGCACTACTGCTATCACCCCAAGCTTTCCTCCCCCGGCAACTGCCGCATGTGCCTGGTAGAGATGGGGATGCCTCCACGTCCAGCCCCCGGCACGGAGCCTGAAAAGGACGAGCACGGCATGCCCAAAATCGGCTGGATGCCACGTCCGGTCATCGCTTGTGCCAATACGATCTCTGAAGGCATGGGCATCCGCACGGAAAGCACGCTGACTCAGGAAGTACGCAAAGGCGTGATGGAATTCCTGCTGATCAATCATCCGCTCGACTGCCCGATCTGCGATCAGGCTGGCGAGTGTCGGCTCCAGGAGTTCAGCGTCGAGCATGGCAAGGGCGAGAGCCGCTTCCGCGAAGAGAAGGTCAAGAAGCCAAAGAATGTTGATATTGGTCCGCGCGTCCGTCTTGATGATGAGCGCTGCATCATGTGCAGCCGCTGCATTCGCTTTAGTGCTGAGATTGCAGACGATCCCGTGCTTGGCTTCACCGAACGCGGCAGCCACACCACGCTGGCGGTGCATCCGGGCAAGCGTCTGGAAAACAACTACTCCCTTAACACGGTCGATATTTGTCCCGTCGGTGCCCTGACCTCGAACGACTTCCGCTTCCAGCAGCGCGTCTGGTTCTTGAGCGAAACCAACAGTGTCTGCACGGGCTGCGGACGCGGTTGTAACATGGAAATCGGTGCGCGTGGTGACACGATCTACCGCCAGACACCGCGTGACAACAACGCCGTCAATTCCTCCTGGATGTGTGACCAGGGCCGTCTCGACTTCCACTTCGTCAACAGTGAGCTGCGTCTCACGGACCCGATGCTCAGAGTTGGCAGCAAACACGAAGTTACCAGCTGGAAAAAAGCCATCCAATCCATCGCCGCCGCCGCCGCAGGCTTGAAGGGAGACGAGATCGCCATCATTGCCAGTGCACGCATGACGAATGAGGAGCTTTTCTTCGTGAAGCAGCTCGCCAAGACCCTCGGCACTGAAAACGTCGATGTCATCCCACGCAACGGTGGCGCTGACAACTACCTGCGCACAGACGACCTGAATCCGAACACCAACGGTGCCAAGCAGATCCTGGGCAGCGAGCCGGGCTCCAAACTCGCGGGCATCACTGAACAGATGAGCCGTGGCCGTCTTCGTGTCGTGCTCGCCCTCGGTGAGAACCTGCTGAAGTGTGGCTTTGAGCGTCGTGATCTGGAAAAAATCGGACACCTCACCACGCTGCATCTGCTGGCAAACGCGAGCGCTGAGATCAGCCACGTTGTACTTCCTGGCACTTCTTATGCCGAAAAACGCGGCAGCATGATCAATGTCACCGGTCGTCTGCAACGCCTGAACAAGGCCGTCAACGCCCCAGGCAATGCCCGTGACACCTGGGAAATCCTACGTGACCTCATCGTGGCCTGCGGCGGTTCCAACGGACTTTACAGCATCGAAGATGTCTTCAGCCGTCTGGCGGCAGAGGTGACTGCTTTCAACGGCCTCAGCTTTGCCAAGATCGATGATCTGGGTGTGTCCGTTCTTGAGACCAACGAAACTGTCCCGCTCCTGGAGCGTGAAAAGGAGCGCAAGGCCAAGGGCATCATCGTCGGCTAAGTCAGAGCCCAACCCCGCGTGGATTTCAGCGCCCCACTCTTTGATCAACTGCGGCTGCATCTCGATGGCACTCACGCGGGTGCCTTGAACATGGCCGTGGATCAAGCCTGGCTGGAGCAGAGTGATCTGCCGGTTTTACGCATCTACACCTGGGACCAGCCGACCGTCACCATCGGCTACGCCCAAAGCCTGGCTAAACTGCAAGACGCCCTGCCCGGCTGGCCGGTGGTGCGGCGTTGGACGGGTGGCGGCGTGGTGTTTCATGAGGGTGACTACACCTACTCGGTCATCGTCCCGGCCAGTCATCCCTGGGCTGAAACGACGCCGCTGGAGAGTTATCGGCTCATTCATGGTTCCCTGGCAGCAGCCATGGTGGCGAATGGTCAGGCAGGCTCCCGACTGGCCATGCCCGAGGATCTTGTCGAAGGCCCCTTTTGCTTCACCGCCCCGGCGTTGCACGACGTCATTCGCGGGCCGGTCAAGGTCGCCGGAGCGGGACAGCGCCGGGGAAAACTAGGCTTCCTGCATCAGGGCAGCGTGCAACAGGTGCGTCTGACACCGGATTTTTGGGAAAAATGGGCAGCCCGACTGGCTGAGAAAGTGCTGATCACACACACAACGCCACCAGGTGTGCTCGAACGAGCCGAAGAACTAACTGCCAAGCGCTTTTCACTACCTCAATGGCTGGCGGAACGTGACGACCTGCTCAACTGATGGATCAATGAACTCTGCCACGACGCTGATCTTCGTTTACGGCACCCTCAAGCGGGCCCGCTCGAATCATGGCTGGATGAGCGGTCAGACATTCATCAGCCAGGCTATGACGCAGCCGCGTTTTCGCCTGCATGACCTCGGCGGTTATCCCGGTATGGTGCTGGATGAAAAACAGGGCGTCAGCATCCACGGTGAAGTCTGGGAAGTCGATGCCGACTGCCTCATGCGGCTGGATGACCTGGAAGACATCGCCGGAGGTGAATACGCCCGCGAATGGGTACCCCTGCTGCCGCCTTTCGATCAGCAGCCGGTCCAAGGCTACCGCTACCTGCGGGAGCTGACGGATGAGCCAGAATGCGGCGCGTGCTGGTAGGGGACAGACCAAGCGGCCGCACTCTGGC
>CANHTV010000157.1 GCA_947463285.1 Verrucomicrobiaceae bacterium
ACCGCCCAGGAAAAAATCCGCGCCGCAGGTCTTCCCTCTTTGCTCGCAGATCGTCTCTCATTGGGCAAGTGAGCCATGAGTGCCGCCGCCCTGCCTTCCCTCGCGGATTTCCGCTCGGCCCTCATCGTGAAACCCAGCTCCCTGGGTGACATCGTCCACTGCCTGCCCGCAGTTCATGCCATCAAGCAGGCCCATCCGCATCTAAGCCTGCGCTGGCTCGCCAACACCGAGTGGACGCCTCTATTGCAGGGCACTCCCTGGCTGGATGAAGTTATCCCTTTCCCACGCAAAAATTTCCGGGGCATCAATGCTCTGTTTAAAGCCATCCGCTGGGCTAAACAAACCCTGCCACTCAAGGCGACAACCGAGATCGTTCTCGACTTTCAAGGCCTGCTACGCAGTGCTGCTCTGGCTAGAGCTAGCACTTCACGCCCCATCATCGGCCTCTCAGATTCACGCGAGGGAGCCCGTCTTTTTCACGACCACATCATCCCTGTCGATCCTGCCGCCCATGCCGTGGATCGTTATCTCGCGCTGCCGCGCGCCTTTGGTATCGAAGTCGATGCCGCAACGCTTTCATTCCCACTAGCGCCCGGTTCTCGTCCCCAAGACTGGCCGGATCGCAGTGATCTCATCGTCCTCCATCCCTGGTCACGTGGCGCAGGGAAATCCCTCAGCCACGAAGCCCTGCAAAGCCTCTGCGACCACCTCGCTCCGCACCCCGTCGTGCTCGTTGGCATGAGCAGCGATGCCATACGCCCGCGCGGCAGTCACATCACGGACTTCAGCCACCGCACCTCCCTTGCCGAGTTGATCTGGGTGCTGAGAGAAGCCCGCGCCGTCATCAGCGTGGACAGCGGCCCCATGCACATCGCCGCTGCCGTGAACGACCGCACACTGGGGCTGCACACTTGGAGCGATCCCCGCAAAGTCGGCCCCTACAACCCCAAAGCCTGGGCTTGGAAAGCCGGGCGCATCGCCCATCGCCCCGACTTCACCCCCGAAGAAGCCGGAACCGATGCAGAAATCACCCCCGACGTAGCGAAACAAATCGCCGACTTTACCAAGTCGCTTGGGCTGTGATGGAAAGCACCAAGCACAGACGGCTTGTCATCGCATCACGGAAAGCAAACCGAGAGGTGGGGGCGTCAGAGAGGTTGTGATTGAAGTGCCAGACAAGTAACCTCAGCCATGACGATCAAGCCGCATCAATCTGCTGGAACTCTGACGCAGGAGCTTTTGAACCATCTCAGACATCGGCTGAAAGTCTTGGTCCAAGATTACGAGCTGTTTTTGCTTTCACACAACGGTGGTACTCTGGTTCCTGAATTGATGTTTCCAATTCCAAACAGTGACGATGACGGTTTCAGATTCTCTGAGTTTTTTCCATCCATTGTGCCGAGGGCGTTGAGGGCCTTGACCTTCAAATTGAGGAATGGCAGATGGATTTTGGCGAGGGTTTTGTGCCCATCGGCGAGGATGGTTTAGGAAACTATTTCCTTTTTTCTATCCACGCTGAGTCTGTCGGGCATATATTTCCCCACGATCATGAACTGAACGATGAGGAAGACCGCTTCTCCGGACTTGTTCACCTCGCTGATTCGTTCTCAGCATTCCAATCCGCCCTCGAGGATACCGACGACACACCGCCCGATTGGGAAGGCAAGCGTGAGGCCGAATTCAAGCAGCTTCTGAGCCCCCCGAAACGTCCATGGTGGCGAGTCTGGTGACGCCTGTTTCGACAACATCATCCGTCCCCCTGAAGCGCAAACCAAGCCCGCATCTGGTAGCTGCAATGGCACTTCGCGGAGCCGTCAGGCACGAGTACGAGGCCGGAGGCTGGGATGGCGTTGATCCAGCAACTGGGGCGGATACCACCGTAGTTTTCGGTGCCGACATCGCGGGTGAGATCGACGTAGCCGAGCGTGGCGCTACGGAAGAGCATGAGGTTCTTGCTGGCGGCGATCTGGCCGCAGCCATAAGAGCGCTTCAGTTCGAACTCGACGGGCGAACCGGTTTTGAGATCCCACGCGCCGCCTTGAGAATAGATGGTGGCGTCGTTAATGAGCGGGCGGGTTTGATACTTGCCGTCCTGATCCCACAAACGCTTCCCTGTGGCGATGTCGAAGCCGGCGAGGCGTCCACCGACCTCAGAGGGCAGCTCGAAGAAGTTATGCCGCACGGCTTTGTAGTTCATGAGCAGCACGCCGTGCTTCGCACTGACGGCCACCTGCGTGCCCCAGATGTCGTCCTTGTTTTCCCACAGGACTTTACCCGTGGTGGAATCTAGCGCGAGCAGTGTGCCCGCAGGAACCTGGCTGTGCGTGAGTTTGGGCGCGGATTTTCCATCGCGACGCGGATTGGTAACACGATCCGCTTCGACGATGGGGCGGTCGATCAAATAGACACGCTCTCCGGCGATGGCGACGCTGTTGTGGCGGATGGAACCTTTGGGTTCGTGTTTCCATTTCATCGCGCCGGTGGCGGGGTCCATGGCGAAGAGCAGCACGGACTCGGTGCGCAGATTGGTGAGCTGGTAGCGCGGGCTGACGTTGTGGGCGGCATTTTCGACGGAGCCAAAGAGCAGGCCGTTTTCAAAGGCGAGGTAGCCCCAGTTGCGATTCGCGGCATCGGCAGCGACGGGCGTGGCGAATTCGCGCACGAGCTTGCCGGTGGCGAGGTCGATGCGCAGGCAGCGAGTGCCACTTTTGAAATAAACGGAGTCGCCCCCGATGCAGAACGGGCCGCCGGTATCGCCGATGCCAACATCGTGATGGATGCCGTCGAAGTCGATGAGCAGGTTCTTCACGTCGAACTCCCACAGCTTGCGCCCGTTGTAGGCATCGAGGCAGCAGAGGCCATGCACGCCGCTGGTGACCATGTAACCCTGCGAGATGAGCGGCGCGGGACCTTGCCCGTGTCGGTTGGCGACCTCGAACTCGACATCGCGGAACCAAAACATGGAGAGCTTACCCTTCACGAGTTCGTCATCGGAGCAGAGCGTGTTCGCGGCGCTGCCGTTCTGATGCGTCCAGCTTCCGGCACCGGCGGGGGCGCTGGCGAGTTCTAGCTTCAAACTGTCGCGATGGCAAATGAGGCCGCTGTAGGGTCGGCGAAGTCGCTCCATCTCCTTTTGAATCGCGGGCGTGACCTGTTTCGGCGCGATGACAAGGTTCGTGAACTGCTTGGGATAGTACGTGGCATCGAGCGAGCCGACATGCACGGCCACGCGAGTGCCGTAAATGCCTGCATTGGCGATTCGCCCTCTCGCGGCCTGAGCAGCGGCTTCATCGCTTTCGATGGCGACGATTTGCAAATCGGACTGACGTGCCAGAGCGAGCGAGAAGTCGGCATGACCGGCTCCGAACACAGCGGCGTAACCTTCAGTGATCTGCGCGGCATCAAGGATCGCTTTCGCCTCGGCCATCACAGCGGCATCGAGAGGCTTTTCTTCGGCAATGGGTGCTGAAACAGGCAACGGCGCGGGATCGCCATCGAAGAGATAGATAATGCCTTTGTCTGTGGTGGCGACGACGCGACCATTGCCCGCCGCGAGGCCGAGCACGCGACCTTCGACCTTTTGCTTCCACCATTCGGTGCGCTGGCCGTTGTAGTCGATGGCGCTGATCTGCCCATCGAAGCCGATCACGGCCTCGGGTCCGGTGACGATGAATTCGAGCACTTCTTTTTCGAGCGGCGTGAGTTTGTCCTGCACCAGCGAGCGAACCATCGACGCGTTGCCTTTGCGGTCGATCTTTTCCACGTCCTTCCAGCGATACGTCGCCAGCGAGCGGCCCTCCGCACGCACCACGCCACCGGGAATCGCCACCGCCGAACCCATGCCGAGTTGCGAGGTCATGTCACCCGTCTTCACATCGAAAAGGCAGCCCGCATTGAGGAAGCACGACTCGGTGAGCACCGTGCGCGTGCCGCCGCGCTGCTGGTTCTTTTGCAGATGGTAGTAGCGCAGTTTCCCATCGCCACGCTCGAACACCGCCGGCACCGCGCGGCCTGTGGGCACGATCAATGCAGCGCCCTTGGCCAATAAATAGCCTTGTGGCGCTACGCCACTGGCAGCTTCAGCATCGCCATGCGGCTGCGCCATGAAAAGGCCGCCTGTTTCGCTGTTTTGCCAAACTGGAGCACCCGTCGCCGCATCCAACGCATGAAGGAAAACACCATCGCTCGGCCAGATGCCCGCAGAATAGTTCACCTTGTTGTCCGACACCACCGGCCCACCCCGCGCCGGCCATTGCGAGATCATGCGTTCGTTGCCGAGCACCTGCTGCGCTCCCGGACCGCCGCGATGTTTCCAAAGCAGCTTCCCATCCGCCAAAGCGAGCGCATAGAGATGTCCGTCATCGCTGGCGACGAACACGCGGTCTTTCCACACCGTCGGCGCAAAGCGTACCGGCCCGCCGGTGAAGAAGCACCAGCGCACCGCGCCAGTTTTGGCATCCAGCGCATACACCTGGTCATCCGCCGAGCTGCCGAAAAGCACGAGATCACCGACGATGATCGGCTGAAATGCCAGGTCATACTCCATCCGCTCCGAAGTCGGCCAAGCAGGCTTTGGAACCGCAGGCAAACGATACTCCCAGCGCTGCCGAAGCTGGTTCGGAATCGTCTCTGCTGAGTAACCGCTGCGCGAGGTATCACCACGATAAGTGGGCCAGTCAGCGGCAGATAAAGATGAGGTGAGAAGACAGAGAAGAAGCAGGCGCATGGTGGAGGAAGAGTCCAACGGGCCATTTGAACGCGTTCTTCTGACGCCAGAAGTCTCCATGGATCAGCTTTTCAAAAATCTGCCGACGACTTTGTCAGCAGACAGGCTTATGGAAGCCCATGAACGAGAATGACATTCAAGCCCTGACCGCCCGCATTCGGCAGTCGCTAAGCTGTAGCAAAGACCTGGCTGAGGATTATGCGCGTGGGATTGGTAACCCGCCCGAAGTGATTCACGGTAAGGTCGTCGTGCGTGACGAAGACGGCCGGATCATTGCACGTGTGCCGGAGTCGGTCCTGGGCTGATTTTATCCACGTCCGCAAGATTCGACAGGCAGGTGGTTTTCGTTTATGCAGCGGGGCGGGCTAGGATTTAGCGCGCCATTTCCAGATGCCTACGGACCAACTCAGCCTCTTTGCCGCCGATACTCCTGCCTTACCGCAGGAGGCGCACCAGACTGATCTATCTGGGCCGGTCGCTCGCGTGCAGTTGGAGGGTTCCTCACTGGAGCTTGATTACGCCATCCCTGAAAAGCTGCTCTCGCGTCTGGTCATCGGCACACGGGTCACGGTGCCTCTGCAAAACCAGAGAGTGCCAGCAGTGATCATGGCGATTTTGACCTCGTCACCGCATCGCGCACGCCTGAAGGAAATCGCTGGTGTAGTGGGCTCGCGGCCCATGTTTACCCAGGGCCTGCTGAAGCTAGCCGACTGGGTGGCGGAATATTACATCGTGCCCGTTCATCGTGTCTTGAGATCCATGCTGCCTCAGGCCGTGCGGGACAAGCCGGAGACGTTTTTGACCGACAGCCTGCTGAAGCTAACCAAGGAACCGCCCGCCGAGGTGATGGACAAGCTGCACAAAACGGCCCCTATGCAGGCGCGAATCTTGGAAACTCTGCGTGCCTGTGGCGGTGAGGCTTCTCTCAGTGATCTGCGCCGCGATTTACCGCGAGCCACCAGCATCATCAAGCCGCTGCTGAAAGCTGGGCTTATCACTCGCAGCGAGGTGCGTGTGGAGCGTGATCCATTCCAGACCGAGGAGTTTCTACCGAGCCAGGCTCTGACCATGACGGATGAGCAGCAGTCGGCTTTTGAGAGCGTGATCAAGGCCATCCATGCCCCCAAGGAAGCGCGACCGATCCTCCTGCACGGCGTCACTGGCAGTGGCAAGACGGAAGTCTATCTACAAGCCATCGCTGAAGTGCTGAAGCTGGGGAAAACGGCGTTGGTGCTGGTGCCGGAAATCAGCCTCACTCCGCAGACGATCGAACGATTCAAGGCTCGGTTTTCTGAGAAGAAAGACAGCATCGCCGTGCTGCACAGTCACCTCAGCGACGGCGAGCGCCATGATGAATGGTTCAAGGTGCAGGAAGGCCGGGCGGAGATTGTCATCGGGGCCCGCAGCGCCATTTTTGCCCCTTTGGAGAGCCTGGGTCTCATCATTGTGGATGAGGAGCACGAGCCCTCCTACAAACAGGAGGATGCCCCGCGTTACCACGCCCGTGATCTGGCCGTGGTGCGCGGACATATCGAGCAATGCCCCGTGTTGCTCGGCTCCGCCACACCGAGTCTGGAGTCCTTTCAAAATGCCACGACCGGCAAGTATGAACTGCTGAGACTGACCAAGCGCACTGATGGCAAATCCATGCCGCTGATCCGCATCGTGGACATGCGTCTGGAGCGGCGCAAAGGCACGGGCGTGTCCGTGGCGAATGCCGGCATTTTATCCGAAAAGCTGCGCAACGCGATGACCGCCCGACTGGAGAAGCGCGAGCAAACCATTCTCTTCCTGAACCGACGTGGTTTTAATACGAGCCTGTCCTGCACCTCCTGTGGCGAAGTGGTTCAATGCCAAGACTGCGCCGTGCCCATGACCCTGCATAAAGGCGACAACCGACTCGTCTGCCACATCTGCGGAGCTAGGCGACTGCCGCCAAGCAAATGCCCGGCCTGCAAGGACCCGGCGCTGAAATATGGCGGCTTCGGCACTGAGCGCGTCGAAGCGGCCGTGAGGGAGGTTTTCCCAAAAGCGCGAATCGCCCGCGTGGACACCGACACGATGCAGAGGAAAAACCAGCTGCGTGACACGCTGCGCGACTTTCGCTCCCAAAAACTCGACATCCTGATCGGCACTCAGATGATCGCCAAAGGCTTGGATTTCCCAAACGTCACCCTCGTCGGCGTCCTCAATGCCGACACGGCTCTGAATCTGCCCGACTTTCGTGCCGCTGAGCGCACCATGCAGCTGCTGGTGCAGGTGGCAGGGCGAGCGGGGCGTGGCGAGGTGAAGGGAGAGGTCTTTGTGCAAACTTATGCGCCACACAGCCCGGCTATCCAATTCAGTCGGCACAATGATTTCGAAGGCTTTGTGCAGCAAGAGATCGAGCATCGGCAGGCTTTCAAATACCCGCCTTTCAGCCACATGGTCATGATCAGCAGTCGTGGGAAACACGAGACGCAGGCAGAATTTACCCTGCAAACTCTGCACAAGCGACTCGCCGCCAATCTACCGCAAGGCACGCTCATGGGAGAGCCTTCACCTTCCTCGCTGACGAAGGCTCACGGTCAGTATCGCTTCCAATTACTGCTTAGGAGCGACCGTATTCGTCCCCTTGCACGCTACATTCAGAGCGTGATTCAGTCGGTGAGTCCACCTCAGGACATCCTTGTCACCTGGGACGTTGATCCCATGAATTTGGGGTAGTCCTTGTTCAAAAACCAATGGGAGGACTCTATGGCATCACTCGCCTAAAAGGAGAGGTATTCTCCGCAATCGTTCATGGCGATTCCCTGAGTTGTGAAGGCACCAACTCTGTTACCAGAATAAGCTTGAGCTCTAAAAACGAGACGCAAAAAGGCGAGCGCCGCAACAGCTTGCGCCGGTGCATCTTTGCCATCCGGTCATGGTGTGCAGGGTTATTTTGCACAAAAAGTGTCTTGGCTGCGTATTGAAGTGCCTGTTTTCTACAGACCTATTCTATGAGCCAAACCAACCCGTCCCGCCGTTCCTTCCTGACCACCGCCGCTGGCGCTGTGGCAGCTC
>CANHTV010000158.1 GCA_947463285.1 Verrucomicrobiaceae bacterium
CAGAACACCACCGAGACCACCACCGAATCGTGGCTCGACATCGTGAAACAAAAGGTTGAAGCCATGCGCTTCGGCTCCGTGCAAATCGTCGTCCATGAGGGTCGTGTGACCCAGGTCGAGAGCACGGAGAAGACCCGACTTTCCAGCGATGCCACGATTCTTCCCCTGAAAAAGTAACCCCCAATCCAGTTCTGAGCGGCCTCAATCGCCGCAACGCATTTCGAGACTGACCGGTCCACCGGAGGTGAACGAAGGCCCATTGAATCAGCAAAGCTTTTGCTGACAATGCCTTTCAAAACCTTCGATGACCGGTCAGTCTCGTTTTGCGTTAGACACTCCCAAAACCAACACCGACAAACACACGCCTTTTCACAGCCTCTGTGAAAGCACCAACAAATGAACCTTGCTGACGCCGACTGGACGGCCAGACGCCGACGCTACGCAAGAACAGCATGAAGACCTCCACATTCCTTTTCCCAATACTCGTCACCCAGGTTTTATCACTCTGGATAAGCCACGCGCAGGATCCCGCGAAGACTTATTACCGGGCACCCCAGAGCTACAGTACCACCCGCGATCCTGATGTCCCGAAATATGCTCGGCCTGCGCCTAACACGGATCTTGATTTCCTCAAGGAGGCTGACTGGCTGGACATCGGTCTGGATTACCGTTTCCGCGCCGAATATCGCGACGACGACATCCGCCGAGACAGCGCGGGTTTGGATGAACCATTCCTGCATCGAACCCGTGCCTACATCGGTATTCACGATGTCCTTGATCCCTTTCGCCTGGCGGTAGAGTTGCAGGACGCGCGCCGCTACAACGGCAATTACGTCCGTGATAATCGTGATGTGAATGAGTTTGAGCTCATCCGGCTACAAGCGGAGCTTTATTTCAAAGACCTGCTCAGCCCTGATGCACTCGGCAATGCCCGCCCGATCAGTCTTCGCTATGGGATTCAAAATTTTGAATTCCTCGACCGCCGAATGATTGGTAACAACCAGTGGCGAAACACCGCCAACACCTTCCTCGGTTTCCGTGGAGCCATCGGTCAGGAGTCCAATGACTGGCAGTTTGATCTACTGGCTTTGCAGCCAATGGAGCGGCAGCAGTATGAGTGGGATGAGCCTGTCGATGGGCAATGGGTTTACGCCTTGATCGGTCATTGGCGGGGCTGGTCAGATGTAGTGACGCTGGAGCCTTTTTATCTGGCGTTGGATCAAAGTGCGACGGCTGATGTTGTCAGCAAGATGGTGCATTCTCCTGGTCTGCGAGCCTACGGTACGTTCGGGAAAAGTGGGTTTGATTTTGATCTGTCCGTGATCAAGCAATTTGGCCATAACGGCGACAGTGATGTCGATGCCTGGGGCGGAAATGTCGAGATCGGCTACCGCTTTGATCATCCTTGGAAGCCACGCTTCAGTGCCTTCTATGGTTACGCCAGTGGCGATGAAGATCCGAATGACAAGACCGACAATCGCTTCGAACGCTTTTATGGATTCGGCCGTCCCTGGTCGGCCAACGACTACATCGTTTTTGAAAACATCAGCACACCCAAGCTGCGCCTTGAGCTAATGCCTTCAGATAAGCTGAGAGTCGATCTTGGCTACAGCTGGTATTATCTCGCAAGTAGCACGGACCAGTTTAATGGAGCCAACAAGGCGCGTGATGTCACTGGGCGTAGTGGAACTGAGATCGGCCACGAATTCGATATCCGCGCTCGCTGGCAGATCACCAAAAAACTAGAGGCTATCCTTGGCTATGCGCACTTCACCGCAGGCAACTTTACACGCAATGCCGTTCGCCCAGACGACACCGACTTTGCCTATCTCGAACTTAACCTGACCGTTTTTTAATCCCTCAACAACCTCATCGCCTTTTATGAAAACACGTTTTTTTCTCGCCCTTATGACTAGCCTGATTTCTGCCTCCTGCGGTAAGGCTCCCATAGATCCAAAAGCCAAGCCCATCATCCGCATCGGTCACTTTCCAAACATCACCCATGTCCAGGCTCTGGTGGCACATCAACTTTCCAGACAAGGTAAAGGCTGGTTCGAAGAAAAGCTCGGTGTCGAGGTGCAGTGGTATTTGTACAATGCCGGGCCATCTGCGACAGAGGCCATCTTTGCTCGCGCCCTGGATGTGACTTACATCGGCCCTAGTCCGGTTCTGAACGCTTATGCTAAGTCCAAGGGAAGCGAATTACGCGTCTTGGCTGGAGCTGCGAATGGCGGTAGCTCTCTCGTCGTCAGGCCTGGAGCCAACATCAAGAGTGCCGCTGATTTGAGGGGCAAAAAAATCGCCACCCCACAACTTGGCAATACGCAGGATGTTCAGCTCCGCGCTTACCTTGCAGACAATGGCTTCAAGATCTCACAAACCGGAGGCGATGCCTTCATCCTGCCAACACAAAATGCAGATCAGCTCGCGCTTTTTCAACGCGGTGATCTGGATGCGGTGTGGACGGCTGAGCCGTGGGTCACTCGCTTGGAACTCGAAGCTGGTGCTCAGATACTTGTCGATGATCGTGACACCAATGTCACTCTGTTAGCTAGTAGTGCCGCGTTCGCCAAAGATCAGCCTGAACTGGCTGGGCGGCTGGTGGCGGCACACAAAGAGCTGACTCAGTGGATCAAGGATCATCCAGTCGAGGCCAAAGCTCTCATCAAAGCTGAGCTCACTGAATTGATGAAAGCGACTCCCAAGGATGAGCTTCTCGATAAAGCACTCAGCCGCATCGTGATCACCGATGAGATCTCACGCAGTTCGCTGGACACCATGGTCGTCAGTGCTCAGAAGGCGGGCTTCTTGAAGGATATTCCGGCCCTCGATCAATTATTCCCTAAACTCTAACCGCCAACGCTCATGTCATACTATCCCAATATTACTGAAACGATCGGGCGCACCCCGTTGATCCGTTTGAATCGTCTGGCAGCCGGACTGCCAGGCACCATTGCTCTCAAAGCAGAGTTTATGAACCCGCTGGGCAGCGTCAAAGATCGCATCGGGCGAGCCATGGTTGATGCAGCAGAAGCCGCAGGAGATCTTAAGCCAGGAGGCGCAATCATTGAACCCACATCTGGGAATACGGGTATCGCGCTGGCTTTCATTGCCGCTGCACGAGGTTATAAACTAACCCTCACCATGCCCGAAACGATGAGCGTTGAGCGTCGAACTTTATTGGCACTGCTCGGTGCAAATCTGGTGCTGACCCCCGGCTCACTAGGCATGAAAGGCGCAATCGCAAAGGCAGAGGAACTCCTGGCAGCCACACCGGGTGCCTGGATGCCGCAGCAGTTTAACAACCCCGCCAATCCCGAGATTCATCGGAAGACAACCGCTGAAGAGATCTGGGCCGACACGGATGGTGGTGTTGATATTTTTGTAGCCGCCGTGGGCACCGGCGGGACGATCACGGGTGTCTCAGAAGTTATTAAATCAAGACGTCCTGAGTTTCGTGCGATTGCCGTCGAGCCTTCTGCTTCACCAGTCATCTCACAGACACTTGCTGGTGAACCCGTCGTTCCAGGTCCTCATAAGATCCAAGGCACGGGTGCAGGTTTTGTGCCCAACAATCTGAACACAGCCATCTTGGATGAAGTGATTCAGGTCAGTAATCAGGATGCAATCACCACCGCGCAGCGACTGGCTGCCGAGGAAGGTTTGTTGGTTGGCATTTCCACCGGAGCCAATGTCTGGGCCGCGCTGCAGGTGGCCGCACGGCCTGAAAACAAAGGCAAACTCATCGTCACCGTCGGATGCAGCACCGGGGAGCGCTACCTTTCGACATCGCTCGCCGATCAAGCACGAGACAAAGTATCGAACTGAGATCATGACCTTGGATACCAGCTGGTTGTCCTTCGAGGGGCACTACGCGCAGCGTCTGTTAAAACGGACGCCTGCAAAACTGTGCCTCGCCCAGGACCTGCCAGCTGAGATATTCATGCAGAAGATCATCTCCAAGCCTCTGAAGCAGGGGCAGGGATATAAGTTTGGCATCTTTGCCGGTCTTCATGGCGACGAGGAGGCGGGAACCCTCGCCGCTCATGAATTGGTCAAATGGGCCGCCACTCAGCCTGTCGAACTCGCCGATTTTGAACTGCACATCTACCCGGTCTGCAATCCGACCGGGGCTGATCAAAAAACGCGGCATTCAGTTTCCTGTGCAGATTTGAACCGAGAGTTCTGGATGGGTTCTACCGAGCCTGAGGTCATGTATTTAGAGTCAGAACTGCGACGTGAGCAGTTCCAAGGTATCATTCAGTTGCACAGCGATGACACCAGTCACGGGGTCTATGGCTTCGTGCGCGGCAGCATCCTGAGTGAGGCATTGCTGAAGCCTGCGCTGGCCAAGGCTGCTGAATATCTGCCGCATAATTTTAACGGAACCATTGATGGTTTTCAGGCTGAGGGCGGGATTATCCGTGAATACTACGAAGGCATCCTTAGCGCTCCTCCAGAGCAACGCCCTAGGCCGCTGGAAATGATTTTTGAAACTCCTGATTTGGCTCCAATGCCACAGCAGGTGGCTGCGACTCTGGCCGCGGTGAAAACCATTCTAGCCGAGTATCGCCACCTTCAGGCTTACGCAGCAGATCTTTAAATTAACAATCTCATGTTAGGCATGATACGGCATTCCATTCTCACGCGCTCTGATTCGAGCCTGGGCGTGATGTGTTGTCGTTGATCCTCACCTGAGCTAAAAGCCTCTCTGCTTTCCAGGGCTGTTACGACCACGAAGCGCACAGCCTGAGTCCCGATCCGACCACGGAAGGACTGCTGCGCCTCATTCACCGAGCACGCACACCCGACACACGATTGCGGCTCCATCCGCACGCCTGTGCCCTCGTGTTATGAAATCTTATGCTATCACTCTCCGTCGCTATCTATTCGTCATCCCTGGTCTGCTTATCGTCTCTCATCTGGAAGCTCAAAACGCCGGAACATGGATCAATGCCACCTCCAACTCAGCCTGGACCAATGCGGCCAACTGGTCTGAAAACATCATCGCGGATGGTGTGGATGCCATTGCTGACTTCAGCACGCTGGACATCGCTGCAAATCGCACGGTGAGCCTCGGAGCAAGCCGCAGTATCGGCACGCTCATCTTTGGTGATGTAACCACCCCCTCCAACACTTGGACTCTTGCCAATGGCAGTGGTGGTCCTTGGACGCTCACGCTCGCCACCAGCAGCGGCGCTCCAGTCATCCAAGTCATCAACCAGACAGCCATGATCACTGCCTTACTCGGTGGCACGCAGGGTTTTACCAAGAGTGGAACAGGTGCACTCACGCTCAACAATGCCGCGAATACTCTCAGCGGTGGCATTTCACTCACAGCGGGCACTTTAAATTTCACCAGCGGCTCACTCGGCTCAAATCTCATCAACTACACAGCGAATGCTACGCTCGGATGGAGCGCTGGAAATTCGCAGGATATTTCCGCACAGTTGAAGGTGGATGACGGAGTCATTGCTACGGTCGCAACAGGGGCGAACAACGTCATCTTTAGTAACGCCATCCAAACAGGCACGGTTGGCAATGCCTCAATCACCAAGACTGGTGCGGGCACACTCACCTTTGCCGTCGCACAAACCTACATTGGTACAACACGCATCAACGGCGGGCGCATCGCAGTTGCTGGAGGCGATGATCGGATCGCAGCAACGAGCGCTCTGCTGCTAGGTCAAGGCGCAGCCAGTGGCATTTTGCAACTCGGTGATGCTTCGATCCATTCAGCACAGACTTTTGCCTCCATCGCTACCGCAGGCAGCGGCACAGCCAATGCCATTGTCGGCGGGAATGCTTCGAATTCGACACTCACCATCAACAACAGTGCCGCCGTCGTTTTTGCCGGACAAATCGGCGGAACCGGCACGCATGAAAATAATCTTACACTGACCAAACTCGGTGCCTCAACACTCACGCTGAGCAATGCCGCAAACAGCTTCACTGGCGATGTAAACATCAATGGCGGCGCTTTGATCATCACCAAGTCCACGGCGCTCGGCACTGGTCCGAAAATCATCGGCATCAGTGGAACGGTGAATGCACCTACCCTGCGTCTTGATGGCAGCGGAAGCGACCTGAGCCTCGCGACCGATTATAGCTTGGTGACGAGCAATGATAACGCGAACAACCCTGCGCTGCTCAATGTGGCTGGAAACAACAGCATTGCTGGAAGTGTCTCACTCACGACGGGTGGCTTTGGTGGTGGCAACACACGCATCAAGGTGAATACGGGCAGTTTAAGCCTCAGTGGAGTCATTTCCCCTTCCGCAGCGGCTTCAGGACCAGTCGCTGTCATCTTTGACTCCGCCAATGGTACGAGCGGTAGTAGCAGCGGACTGCTGAGCGACAACGGCAGTATCACACTCAGCGTCACCAAGGCGGGGGCAGGCGTGTGGAGTCTCTCTGGAACCAACACCTACACTGGCACTACCACGATCAATGCGGGAACACTTCAAATTGACTCTGCCACATCTCTCGGCAACGCCACGAATGCCCTGCTGATCGGCTCGACTACGGCAGGCACGCTTGAATACACCGGCAGTAATACGGTCACTCTCGCCCGTGGCATCACCGTGAATGGTAATGGCGGTGCGACGATTTCCAATGCAGGCGGAGCCACGCTCACCCTCTCCGGGGCCCAAGCACGGGGAGCCCGTCCTTTAACTTATACAGGCGGCAGTTTCATCGTCAGCGGACGCATCACCGGCACTGCCACCACAAGCCCGCTTACCATCGACAACGCCACGGTACGCCTGACGCATAACAACAACACCTACATCAGCCCCACCCTTGTGCAAAACGGTGGCACGCTCATCGCCGCGAACACCAATGCCGCAAGCTCCGCTACTGGCACAGGCAGTGTCACAGTGAATGCCGACAGCACTCTTACTGGCACCGGCTTCATCAATGCAGGCCTTGATAATAGCATCACCCTTAACGGCACCTTATCAGTTGGAGATCCCAGCCTGAACACCGTTGCCAATCTTGATCTCGTTACCTCGGGTCTCGGGAGCATTGACCTTGGTGTTGGCAGCTTGCTGGAGCTTGATATTTTTTTTGGTGCCGGGCTGGGTAATCAGTCTGGGAATGCCAATGCAGCCGACCAATTACGCCTAGCAGGGACAATCAACATTTTACCTGGCGCGACCCTGAAACTGCTGAATCCGAACGGCCTGACGTCTTGGTCCAATGGTGATACCTTTAAGCTGCTCGATTGGTCTGCCCTAACTTCTGTGACGGGTAACTTCAACGTGGACGCTTCAGAGCTTCAGCTACCCCTCGGCTTTGGGTTGGATGCTACCAATCTATACTCACTCGGGACAATCACAGTCGTTGTTCCTGAGCCTGGCCGTTCGCTATTGCTGCTGATGTCAGGAGTGGCCTTTCTGCATCAAAGAAAACGCTCAGGCCTACCATCACAGACAGCAAACATCTAAACTCCTACTTGCAATGTAGGGATTGATCGTGAAAATGGGTTTATCAGAAACACTGACCGGAACACCGGAGGCGTTGAGATAATCGGTGAGTTTAAAGTGCCGCTGTTACTACAGCTGCATGGATCACTGGATTCCCAATCCTCTCTTGCGCCTACTTTATGAGTTCCGTCACTGAATTGATCAACCCGCCGCCAGCGAAGCTGATGGTGGATCATGTTACCAAATCGTTTCATTCACAGCGTGGCTGGTTGAAGGCTTTGGATGATGTCAGTCTCAACGTCACTGAGGGTGAATTCGTCTGTCTTGTTGGTCCGAG
>CANHTV010000159.1 GCA_947463285.1 Verrucomicrobiaceae bacterium
GCCCGCAGCCGCACCCGCTGCTGCTCGAAGTCGGCCTCGATCGGCTCCAGTTTCTCATGTTGCTCCGCCGTGATGTCGAGGTGCTCATGCATCCAGGCGTGGAAATCCGGCTCGTGATGCTGCTGGGCGTGGCCTTGCCCATGCCGATGCAGAACCCAATCCGTCACGAACCAAGCCGTGCCGCCTGCTAGCAGCGCTGAACAAAGCATGGAAAGCAGAAACCAGCGGGCACGTGTGGTCATTTTGGCAGCCCCTCACGGAAGAGATTCATCGTCGGTGGTGTGGTATGAGTCCGGTCGCGCTTCGCCAGACTCCAGCAGACCATGCCGGCCGTGACGATGCCGGAAACAGCTGCCAGCCCCACCAGACAGTGCACAAAGGAACGCCAGCGCTGCTCCCGCACCTCATCGCT
This sequence comes from Verrucomicrobiaceae bacterium, assembly GCA_947463285.1. Classification (GTDB taxonomy): domain Bacteria; phylum Verrucomicrobiota; class Verrucomicrobiia; order Verrucomicrobiales; family Verrucomicrobiaceae; genus Prosthecobacter. The sequence continues at coordinate 413 of CANHTV010000159.1, forward strand.
GCGCACGCGCTCCATGATGCTGCGCTCCATGGACTCAGGTATGGCTCCAGGCAGCGCCGAAGCTGCACGTTTGAGCATCTGATTGAGGTCGGCGTCGTTCATGAAAAGCAGCGTAACGTCATTTGCCGTTAGGCATCCCGGTGTGTCGGCGTCGGTTTGCCGGGACGGAAATACTCCTCATGATCCAGTGTCGCCTGGAGGCCGAAGAAGTTCAGCGTCACTGCCCGCAGGCCTTCCTTTACGGCTTCGACCAGCGCCGCAGGATCAGCTTCCGCACGCAGATTGACAATGAGTTGGCCGCCCGTGGAGGGCTCATCCAGCTCCATGCCCAGCTCCGCCACATAATCACTGCGCACCAGATTGATGCTGGCCAGTTCGCCCGCGATGCCGTCATCAGGGCTGAAGGTCATCTTGAAGTGCGCGATCTCCACACCCGCCGCCTGGAGGCGACCCTGCACATTCGCGGCGAGCTGTTTCAGGAAATCATTCGCCTCAAACTCATCCGCGGCCTTCAGCGTGATGGTGGCATTCAGCCAGCCAAGCAGTGCCTCGCCATCGGCATAAACTTCGTAATCCACAGCCATCGGATTCCGTCGTGCCTGCACATCCGTCATCAGACTGGCGAAAAGCTCATCCAGCCCAGTTTCCAAACGTGGCGAGGCGCTGATAATGCGGGCCAGCGGAAACTCCGCCGTCAGTACCGTGTTCAGTTCCTCGCGCTCGGTTTCAGTGAGCAGATCACTTTTGCTGATCACGATGATGTCAGCCTCTTCCAGCTGTTTTTTGAAAATGTAGGCCACCTTGCTGGAGAACGTGCCACCATCATCCAGGCCGAACACGCGGCGAGCACGCACTGGGTCCACCAGCACACTCAGCGGTGCCACTGTGAAAGCATCGCCATACATGCGGCGCAGCGGGTAGGTAACGGTGGCCACGAGGTCCGTGCAGCTGCCCACCGGCTCAGCGATGAAGACATCCGGCTTGCTGTCATTCGTCAGCTTGCTGGCGGCATCGACGAGCGTATTGAAGCGGCAGCAAAAGCAGCCGCCAGCGATTTCCTCCGTCGCAAAACCCTGGCCACGCAGCAGCTTCGTATCCACCAGACCGCCCGCCTGGTCATTGGTGATGAGTCCCACACGCAGGCCCTGCGCCGTGAGATGGCGGGCAAGCTTGCCCACCGTGGTGGTCTTTCCGGCTCCGAGGAAGCCGCCGATCATGATGTAACGAGCAGGAGATGACATGGGCAGAAGAAACGCCGCACACTCAGGGCAAGTACACCCAGATCACGCAAGCTGGAAGTCTTTCGGGGGCAGGGGCACCGTTCTAATGATCCCAGAGACCAAGGTGAGCGACACGCGCAGCGGCGAACGAGTAATCTATATTCGCCGCTCCTTTCGAGCTCTGCTATTTTGCAGGCTTGCGCTTTCGGGAGGGTTTCGATAAAGAGACGGTCATATGCCAACCTCCCGCCGCGCTTTTCTCTCCAGCCTCGCTGCTACGGCCGCTACTTCCTCCCTGGCCCGCGACTGGTCGGGGCAGAATCCTGAGCGCTACCCTGACCCGGATGTGATCGCGCTAGACCCAGCTTTTGAAAAACTCATCCAGGGGAATGCACCGATCCGTCGTCTGCACACCGGGATGCTCTGGGCGGAAGGTCCGGCCTGGAATGGCGCAGGCAATTACCTTGTATGGAGTGACATCCCCAACAACGCCCAGATGCGCTATCTGCCTGAGGATGGACACGTCAGCATAATGCGTAACAACGCCAACAACAGCAACGGCAACACCTTTGACTGGCAGGGCCGCCAGATCTCCTGCGAGCACGCCACGCGTCGGGTGGTGCGGTATGAGCTGGATGGCAAGATCACCGTGCTGGCCGCGGAGTTTGAAGGCAAACCCTTCAACGCCCCAAACGACGCCGTGGTGCATCCCGATGGAGGTGTGTGGTTCACGGATCCCGGCTACGGCAGCATGATGGACTACGAAGGCCATAAAGGTGAGCTCCTGCTGAAAGAGGCCGTCTATCGCATCGACCCCAGCGGTAAGATCGAAAAGGTGACCGACGAGCAGGTGAAGCCTAACGGCCTGTGCTTCAGCCCGGACTACAAGAAGCTCTACATCGTGGACACAGGTGCTCCGAAAAATATCACGGTGCATGACGTGGTGGATGGCGTGAAGCTCAGCAAAGGCAAGGAATTCGCCGTGAACAAAGGCGCTCTCGCTGACAAAGCGGCCAAAGGCGGCTCCGACGGTGTGCGCTGTGATGTGGACGGTAATGTCTGGGCCAGCGCCGGCTGGATCGGCGATGGTTTCGACGGCGTGCATGTCTTCAATCCTGCAGGCCAGCTCATCGGCCACATCAAGCTCCCTGAGACCGGCAGCAACCTCTGTTTTGGCGGTCCCAAAAGGAACCGCCTGTTCATTACCGCCAGCCAGAGCCTTTACTCGCTGTATGTGAACACACGCGGTGCCCATTTTTGCTGAAGGCGGGGAGAGTCCGCGCAGAAGCACGATGGTTATCTTCGCCATTCCCCACTGCACCAGTGATCACCTGCGCCTCGCCACCATGAGGCTGGTGTTGCTGGCGGAGTAGAGGTAGCCGAAGCCGAAATCTACGGGCTGCACGAGGTGTTGACCATTGCGATAGGCGGCCATGAGGTCAGGCTGCTGCTGCGAAAAGATGCCGATGGTGCCCCGATAGTCGCCATAAAGGGAAAGGGGTAGCCCGGCATTCATTAGGTGACGGTAAGGCACGCCTGAAGGGTCCTGTACGAGGCCGCTGGTGCTGTTGGTGACATAGTTGCGAATGGTCGAAAAGCCTTCGTCATGCATGAGGTAGGACGCGCTTTTCACCAGGGCAGGCGGGTAACCTTGTTTTGCGACAAAGGTCAGGAAAGGACCACCCGCGCGGGTGCTGACATTTGAGAGATCCTGCCGGAAGTAAAACAGCCGCTTCATGCCGCCGATGCCCGTGTGAAAACGGATCATTAGGCCAGGAGCCGCGCCGCCACTGACACCAGCCAGTACGGCATTCCCGGAGCCGTCGATCCGCACCACATCCACGCTGTCCACCACAGCGCCGGTGCGGACGAGGAAGGTGAGCAGCACGGGTAAGACACCACGGAAGCGGCTGGATTGCAGATCATGCCGCATATCCTGTGTGATGAAGTAGCCTGCTGACATGATCGTGGTCAGCGCCGAGCGCAAGGCGTCGAGACCAGCGGCAATTTCTCCAGGTGTGAGGGTTTGTAGATCCGGCAGTGGCTCCGCTGGCTCCAGACCGCAGAGGATGTAGGTTTCTGCACTCGGGAAAAGCTCCCGGGCGAAGAGGTAATCCGGCCCGCTGAAGGGGTAAAACAAAGCGCGATGTCTCTGGAGGTCGCCGATCTCACGCGCGGCCCAAGACCTGATTTTCTGACCACGTCCGAGGTCATGGGTGCGCCAGAGGCTCTGCATCTGTTGCTGGTGGAAAGGCGATGCATTGGAGCCCTCCATGCCTGCAAACAAGCGCGCCACATCATTGATGCCGGAGGAGCGGAAAGGCAGGCCCAGCTCCCAGGCTCCGTTAAAAAGCGTGCCTCCTGTGGCAGACTCAGCGCGTAGCACGGTGGGCTCGCTCGCAGGGGGCGAAGGCACCACCTCAGGTGGCAGGCGACAGGCACTTAGGCCTAACAAAAGGCTGAGATAGAGGAGCTTGCCGGCATGGCGTCGGTTCATGGCGTTTCGGGATTTGGTGTGAGCTGGGATCAGGCCAATCTTTGAAGCATCCATTCTGACAATTCCGGCAGGCTTTCATCAATGACCGTCGCCGCAGGTTTCTTCCGGCGGGTCAGTGTCCTTGACGTCAGCGGCAGCCTTCAGTTGCTCGATGAGTTCATTGAATTTCCTGTCCTTGAATTCCTCGATCAAACGCTGGCGGACGCTGTCTTTGACCATTTCGAAAGGCATCGCCTCAGGTGCTTTGCGTCCCAGCACGGTGCAGATGTGAAAGCCGAGCTGCGTGGTGAAGACGGGGCTGATTTCCTTTTCCTGCATGGAGAAGGCGATGACCTCAAACTCCTCCATGAACTCGCCGCGCTTAAACCAGCCGAGGTCGATCTGCTGCTGCGCATCAGCGCGATGCTCCTCGGCGAGGGTAAGGAAGTCCGCGCCATCCAGCAGTTGTTTGCGCACGGCACGAAGGTTTTCGTAGATTTCCTGGCGGCTTTTCGCGCCCTGCATGCTTTTCGTGATGTGCGCGGCATGGACCATTTCCTCAGTCATGTAATGGGCGATGTTGGCATCGTAATAAGCCCGCAGCTCTTCTTCCGTCGGGTCTGGCTCTTTGCCATAGACTTCGCCCAGCATCTTATCCAGACGCACTCCACCAGCGACATTCTCACGCACCACGGCCTCGTCTTTGTAAGGCATCCCGATGCCCATGTAGAACTGGTCTTCACCGCCAGCCTGCTCGATGAGCTTGTTCAGACGCTCCGTGATGTCGGCATCCTCCACGGTTGGAACTCGCTTCACGGACTCCTGATTTAAAAGGATGCGTGAGACGATGTTGTCCTTTGCGTAGCTGCGAAATTCGAGGTCGCGCTCACAACAGGACACCTGGAGCAGACGCTCGTAGTGTCCCTTCACATTGCGGAATTCGCCCTCGATGATTTCGTCATCCACTTCTTCGCCATTGATGATCAGTGCCATGATCGGATGGGGAATGCGATGGCGGCTTTCCGCAAGGCGAAAATGCAGATTGGCGGCCTACTTTCGTGCCCTGGCTTTGGATTTTGGCTTCTGAACAGGCTCGGCATTCACCATCGGGCAGGAGAAGATTTCAAAAGGGCCGGACGTGGCGCTGTCAAACTCGGCTGCGGCATTCAATCCGGCTTTGACGATGTCTACCACGTTATCGCACTGATCATAGACTGCCTCCATGGCTCCGAGCGCGTAATCGCGACCAGATCCAGCAGCCCAAAATTTGTGAAACTGCTGCGCACTGCGGTAGGAGTAGAGCGCGAAGATGCCATGGGGATTGGCGATTAGTCCGTAAAACTGGGTCGTTTCATATTCCTCATCCTTCGAAGGCATCGTGGACATGAAGTACTCCGCCTTCATCCAGTGATGCGCATGACGAAAGGTCTCGAAGATCATCGCCGTGCTGGAAAAATCACGTGGGCGTTCCGGATTGGCGAAGTAGCTGTTCATCACCACTAGGCTTGCTGAGGTGCCAGTAAGGCCGATAAAGCTGTCGCCAATTTTGGTGATCTTGGTTTTATTGACGATGTGATGAGCCTTCTGGCGCAGGGAACCCAGGCAGCTCATCGTATCAGCGCCAATGCAGGCAATTCCGTTTTTCTGGGCGACGACGATGGTGGACATAAAAGAGCGCCGAGTGTGACAGAGTCCCCGAATCTGGCAAGAAGGAGTCACGGAATGATCTTCCTTGTTGTCTGAGTTGTCTGAAACCAAGATGAAATCTTCATGACGTGTTTCCTATTCACTTCTCAGAGGCCCGTTGGTTTGGGCCTGGCTGCCTGGTGGGTCTGTGGCGTCATCGCCTCAGCGCATCCCACGGATGTCAGCTACCTGCGGGTCAAGGTGGAGCGTCAGGCGGTTGAGCTTCGCTTCACCTTTAATTTGGCCATGCTGGCGCGTTTTGCGGTTTTGGATCGGGATGGAAATGAGGCGCTGGGAGATGCTGAATGGACGGCCGCAGAGCCTGAATTGCGGCGTTATTTGCAGCAAAAGGTGCTGATGAAGATCAATGACCAACCAGCGATGCTTGGATCGGAGATGATCCTGGAACCTTTATGGCCAGGAGCGAAGCAGGGCATCGATGTAGCGACGAGGGATTTTCCCATGCGGCATGTGGATATGATTTTCAGACAAAAGGTGCCACCGCCATTGGCTTCCCTGGAGCTGGACTTCAGCATCTGGCCTGAAACCGGGCCGCTGAGCACGGTGGAGGCGACCTATGAGCAGGATGATCACCTCATGCAGGTGCCCTTTAGCGCCGCAGAGCCAGATTACCTTTATGACACGGGATACGCGGTGGAGTCTGTTTTTACGGAGGCACCTCGAAACGATCAAACCTGGAGGCTCGCGGGTAGCCTCATCGGTCTCGTGCTTTTGCTACTGGCGGGGGGGCTCTGGCTGAAGAAGCAGCGTTGACAATACCGCCCTGCGTCGCCGATACGATTTCCATGAGATTTCCCCTCTGCTTTCTTTCCCTCAGTCTCCTTGCCTCTGCTGCCGATCATGATGTCGTCATCTATGGCGGCACATGTGCTGCGGTCACTTCCGCCGTTCAGGTGAAAAAGATGGGCAAATCCGTGATCATTGTGAGCCCGGACAAGCATCTCGGCGGCCTTAGCAGCGGCGGGCTCGGTTTTACGGACACAGGAAACAAGGCCGTCATCGGTGGTCTGGCGCGTGAGTTTTATCACCGCATCTACATGCACTATCAGAAGCCTGAGGCCTGGGTGCAGCAGAAGAAAGACGAATACGGCAACAAGGGGCAGGGCACACCGGCCATGGATGGTGAAAACCGCACAATGTGGATCTTCGAGCCTCATGCTGCGGAGATGGTTTTTGAAGACTTCATCAAAGAAAACGGCATCGAAGTGGTGCGTGATGAATGGCTGGATCGCGAAAGCGGTGTGAAAAAGCAGGGTGAGCAGATCACCTCCATCACCACGCTCAGCGGTAAAACTTACAACGGTAAAATGTTCATCGACGCCACCTATGAGGGCGACCTCATGGCCGCAGCTGGTGTGGAGTATCACGTCGGACGTGAAGCCAACAGCGTCTATGGTGAAGAGCACAACGGCATCCAGGTCGGCGTGCTGCATCATCGCCACCACTTTGGTGCCGTGAAGGAGCCCATCAGCGCCTACAAAATACCGGGTGATCCCAAAAGCGGTGTGCTTCCACGCATTAGCATGGAGCCTGCGGGTGAGTTCGGCAGCGGTGACAAGCGCGTGCAGGCTTACTGCTTCCGCTCCTGCTACACCAATGATCCCGGCAATAGCATCCCCTTCCCAAAACCCGAAGGGTACGATGCCAGTCAGTATGAGCTGCTGCTGCGTGTGTTGAACACCGGCTGGGGCGAGTTCTTCGAGAAATTTGACCCCATCCCGAATCACAAAACGGACACGAACAACCACGGCCCATTCAGCTTTGATAACATCGGCTACAACTACGATTACCCCGAGGCCAGCTACGAGCGCCGCAAGGAGATCATCGCCGAGCACAGAACCTACCAGCAGGGCCTTCTCTGGTTCGTCGCCAATGACCCGCGCGTGCCGAAGAAGGTGCAGGACGAGCTGAAAGAA
>CANHTV010000160.1 GCA_947463285.1 Verrucomicrobiaceae bacterium
CCCTCAATCATCAAGCTGTCCAAAAGACGAGTCAAAACCACAAAGCCAGCGGCCTTGGAACCAACAGAGAGAAAAGTGGTCACAGGAATAGGAGAGCCTTGGTAAACGTCAGGCACCCAAACATGAAATGGCGCCGCAGCGACTTTGAACCCAAATCCGGCCAGCAAGAAGCCAGCTCCGAGAAGAACGGGCAGCTTGGCCGTTTCAGCATTCACCAAGGCCTTGGCGATGCCGGCGAAGGAAAGGGACCCCGTAGCACCATAAATCCACGCCACACCAAACACCAAAATGCCAGTGCTGAGAGCCCCCAGAATGAGATATTTCACCCCCGCCTCAAGAGCAAGCGAGCTCTTACGGGCAAAAGCAACCAGCACATAAAAGCTCACAGTCACGAGTTCCAAGGCCACAAACACAGTGACTAAATCCTTCGCCGAAGCCATCCACATCATGCCAGCACAGACAATCAGTGGCAGGCTAAACAGTTCCGTCATGCGCCCGTCGAGTGTGAACTTACTCAAATAACCACCACATTCAGAAGTAAGCCAGAGCACCAGCAAAGTGATCACCAAAGCAAACCCTTTGTAAAACACCGCCAGAGTGTCCAGCTGGTGATGAGCTTGAATGAATTGAGGCAGTGAAGAGGTGTCTTTACTGACAAAAATAAACATCAAGAGAGCAAGAGCCACGCCTCCAAGGCTGATCAAAGACACCGTGCGGCGATTGATGTTGGGCACGAAAGCCTCCAAAAGTAGGAGCAAAAGTCCCAGGAAAGCTAAACCGACTTCGATGGTAAACACGGACATGGAGCAAAAATGGTTCAGTGAGCAGCGGCGGCAGAAATACCAGCCACCAGATCGGATTTAATCAGACCGAGCAGCAACCAAGGACAGCATCCGACGATCAGCAGAGCTGCCGCCAGAAGGACGAGAGGAAAGCGTTGAGACAACGAGGAATCCGTCATGAACAAACCAGCCGAAGCCGTGCCATGAAAGATGTGGCGATAGGCACGAAGCATATAAACCGCTGACATTACCACGCCCCAGAGAGCTAAAACCACCGTCCACTGAAGTGAGGTGAATTGAGCTGAACCAAAATTAGTAAAACTACCGACAAAGATCATCACCTCTCCAGCAAAATTGGCCAGACCAGGCAAGCCGATGGAGGCAAAAGCACCGAAGGCAAAAAGAATGGTAAATGCAGGTGCATGTGCACCGAGACCACCGAGCTTATTAAGTTCAAGCGTGCCAATCTGAGAACGAAGACGGCCCGCAAGAGCAAACAGCAAGGCAATGCTGATCCCGTGAGCAAACATCAACATAACAGCGCCACGGAGTGCGATTTCCGTTCCGGCAGCGAGTCCGAGAAAAATGTAGCCCATATGCATCACCGAGGAATTCGCCAAAACATCATCAAGGCGCTTTTGATTGATTGTGACCAGACCGATCACCAAAACGTTCCCTAACAACATGAACAACAAGGCTTCTTGAAGCCATGCGACATGGATAGCCTGAGGCAAAAGTGGCATCGCGATGCGCAGCAGGCCGTAAAGACCAAACTTTTTCAAAACGCCCGAATGCAGCATTGCAACAGGAGTTGGAGCAGTGGCATAAGCTGGAGCTGCCCAGCTATGGAACGGGAAGAGGCTGACCAAAGTCCCAAATCCAATGAGAAGCACCAAAAAGATTTGAGCCTGCTTATCCGCCGGCAAAGGCGATGTAGCAGCCTGGGCGCGCAGGGCATTCAAATCAAACGTAAGCTGGCCACCGCCGCTGAACTCTAAAACCACCCAAGCCAGACCGGCCAGAAGAACCAAACTGCCAGCTCCGAGATAGATGGTCGTTTTCCAAGCAACTGAGCGACAATTCTCTGCGTCCCCATGGCCATGAAGCGCGATCATCAAAAAGGTGGGGATCAACGCCAGTTCGTGGAAAGCATAGATAAAGAAAACATCGGTGCACAGAAAAGCCCCAAGAGCACCACCAGCGATTAGCTGAGAGGCGATGTGATAAATACCAGGCTTGTCGTCGCTGATCTGCCATACCGCTGCGAAGGCCACGAGAACAGTCAACAGCGCCATGATCAAAGCCACTCCATCAGCCCCGACACCGAAAGAAATGCTCGGGTTTTCCAAAACCGTGCGTGCGCTTTCGAAGGCGAAACCGCTTTTACCCACTGAAGCAGATTTAAACTGGAAAAGCAGGCCCAAGACCATGATAAGGTTCAGGACAGACACACCGACAGAAGTCGTGCGAGCGGGTGCGCCTAGCCAGATGGCAAGAGCAGCAATGAGGGGGAGTAGGATGATGATTTCGAGCAGACTCATTCCGATTCTTCCATTAGTGACCCAGGTGCGGCAGCACAAAGATGACGAGATAAATGACTATGAGCACTCCTGCACCGAGCAGGAAGGTGTAAGATTGCAACTGACCGCCCGTCAAAACGCGGGCAGCTGAGCCGAGTCGAGTTGCAATAAAAGCAGGCAAACGAGCGACAAGACCATCGACAAAGAGGCGCTCCAGACCGGTCACGAACCAAGCCAAGCCATCTTGGCAGACTTGCACGATCACGGCATAGATTTCATCGAAGTAGAACTTGTTGGCGAAAAGCTTGATGTTGAGCGGATCTTTGTCCTTGCCGCGATACAAGAAAATCCCGGCGCCTACACCCACGATCAGCGCAGCGATTGAGGCAATCATCACCGTTGGATGATTCTCCGCATGTTTAGGCTCCATGGCTTGAAGCAAACGAGCGACAGGTCCGATGGGCGAAATGAGAGTCAGCAAGGCAAGCACCGCGAGAGGGAAGATCATGATGATCGGAGCCTCGACAGCATGGTGCGCATTCTCCGTTCTTGGCTTGCCAAAGAAGGTCACCACAAACATGCGCGTCATATAAAATGCTGTCAGCATGGCAGTGCCGACACCGACCCAGAAAAGAGGGCTGCCGCTAGGGTTTTTCACTTCAAACGCAAGACCCAGAATCGCTTCCTTGCTGAAAAAGCCACTCAAACCGGGAACCCCCATCAAGGCCGCTGTGCCGATGGCAAAGGTCGCAAAGGTCACAGGCATGTGCTTCATCAGACCACCCATTTTCCAGATGTCCTGCTCGTGGTGGCAGGCATAAATGATGGCTCCAGATCCCAGGAACAACATGGCCTTGAAGAAAGCATGTGTGTAGAGGTGAAACATCGCTGGGTGTCCTGGTCCTGCTTCATGATGCTCGCCGCTGACTTGAATAGCCAATAGCCCGACGGCCATGACCATGTAACCAAGTTGAGATAGCGTTGAATAAGCAAGAACACGCTTGATATCGTTCTGCTGAGTCGCCATCAAGGCGGCCATCAGCGCTGTCAATCCACCGATCCAGGCAATAATCGTCGCCGCTGAAAGAGAGGCCTCGATCACAAAACTGCATCTCACCAGCATGAACACGCCGGCAGCCACCATCGTCGCTGCGTGAATCAAGGCGGAAACAGGAGTGGGGCCTTCCATGGCATCTGGCAGCCAGACATGCAGCGGAAATTGTGCGCTTTTACCGACGGCACCCATGAAGATCCCGAGAGCTGCAAGCATCATGAAAGTCGTGTTAGACTTGGCTATTTCATGGAGTGGCCCCTCAGCGAAACTACTTTTGAGCCCAAGGAAGCTGACATCACCATGATTCGCCATGAACAACATCAGGATGCCGATCATGAAGCCAAAATCGCCAATTCGATTGGTCAGAAAGGCTTTTTTCGAAGCTTCTGCCGCGGAGGGTTTTTCAAACCAATGCCCAATCAGCAGATAGGAACTTAAACCAACCAGCTCCCAGAAAATGAACATCATCACCAGATTCCCGGCCAAAACGATGCCGGTCATCGAGAACATGAACAAAGACAGTGAACCAAAGAAGCGGACGCGTGCTTCATCTTCCTTCATGTAACCGAGCGAGAACAGATGCACTAGCAGGCCGATCGAAGTCACGATAAACATCATACCCCGGCTTTGTTGGTCGATGAGCGCATCAATCGCAATGCGGAATTTACCCACTTCCAAAAACGGCAGTAGAATCGGAGAGGAGTCTTGTGTTCCTAGCAGTATGAAACTGATGATAAAGCAAACAGCCGCCGAGAAGACGGAGAGAGCGACGCTGGCACCTTTGAGCACCTTGTTTCCCAGCAAAATCACCAGCGCTGTCAGCAGCGGCAGCAACAGCAGGAGAGTGGGAAGAGATGATGTTTCCTGATCAGGCATGAGAAAGTCGGGTTATCCTTGCAGCTTGGTCACGGCCTCGACATCGACGCTCTGCTTCGAGCGGAAGAGCGCCACAATGATGGCCAGACCGACGGCCACTTCTGCGGCAGCAACGGTGATGGTGAAAAAGACAAGGGCCTGTGCCGTGTAGTCCGGCAAGCCATCGACCAAGTTAAATCGTGAGAAAGCCACCAAAGTCAGATTGGCTGCGCTGAGCATCATCTCCAAGCACATGTAAATGATGATGATATTGCGACGGGCGATCACACCGGCAAAACCGAGGGCAAACAAAATGCCGCTCACGATCAGATAATGATTCAGTGTAATCACGGGGCCACCTCCTTTTCACGCTTGCTAAGCACCACGACGCCGACCGTGCCCACGAGGAGAAGCAAACCAATCACTTGTAGATGGAAAGCATACTGGCTGAACAAAGTCAGGCCCATGAGCTTGGTGTCTGGAAGTTCACCGGCAGCCAAATCCTTGGTGATGGTGGCGAGTGATTTTCCTGAAGCCGTCATTTCTGCGCCTGCCTCTTGCAGTTTCAGAGCCGAGTCTGCGACCGATTGTTTACTGTGAGAGAGACTGCTACAGACGGTGGCGATCTGAACTGACAAAACGCTGGCCACTAAAATAGCACCCACAATTGCTCCCAAGCTGGAGCGTTTTTCCGCCTCTTCTTTAATATCCAGAAGCATGATAATGAACAAGAAAAGCACCATGACAGCTCCGGCATAAACCAGAATCTGAATGGTGCCGATGAAGTAGGCATCCAGACTGATAAACAAAGCCGCAAGTCCGACAAAGCTCATGGCCAGTGACAAGGCACTGGTGACCGGATTACGCGAGAGCACCACCATGAGTCCAAAACCCAAGGACAGTGCTGCAAAGAGATAGAATAGGAGAGGAGGCATCGGCTACTTCAGTTCATTCCACTTATTCACGAGACCGACACGCACGCCACCGATCTCATAAAGGCGCTTCTTATCGTGGACCATTTCAGCACGGGACTCACCAGTGATGGCATAATCTTTACGCAGGTAGATGGCTTGCTCCGGGCAAACTTCCTCGCACATACCGCAATAGATACAGCGGATCATGTCGATTTTAAATTCAAGCGGGCGCTTTTCGACTTTGGCCCATGGGTCATCACTTGGGATTTCACCTGGTGTGATGGCAATAGCCTTGGGAGGGCAGATGAACTCACAAAGCTGGCAGCTGACGCAACGTTCGCGGCCGTGCTCGTCAGTAACGAGGGCAGGTGCGCCACGATAGTATTCTGGAAGTTTATCATCCCACTTTTGCTCGGGATACTCCATCGTCACCTTCTCTTTCTTGCCCACGATCTCAAGAAAGGTCTTGAGTGCATGGCCGAGGGTGATTTTCAGCCCCTTCACGAGCGTGGATAAATACCACTTCTCATGCCAGGCGAGTTTAGGACGTTGAACAATGATCGTTGCCATGGGTGGGGGGATTTACTTCAACGGAAAGAAAATCATCAGGATCGCGGTGAGCAAAACATTCGCCAAAGCAAGCTCGAACATGTAGAGCCAGCCGAGTTTCATCAGTTGGTCAAAGCGGAACCGAGGCAGCGACCAGCGAATGAGAATGAAGAAAAGAATGAAGACGACGATCTTGACGAAAAACGTCGCAATATGAAGAAGACCAAGCCACAACGGCGTAGCTCCAGCTTCAAAATCGAGTCCCAAGTAAGGCGAAAAAGGAATACTCCAACCGCCTAGAAACAAAGTAACCGCGAGGCCTGATCCGATGATCATCGCTGCATATTCGCCCAAGAAGAAGAGAGCGAACTTCATGGAGCTGTATTCGGTATGATAGCCTGCAACGAGTTCCGTTTCGCACTCAGCCAAGTCGAAAGGCAGACGATTGGTCTCAGCAAACATGGCGACCACAAACACACAGAAAGAAATCATCATCGGCACCCAGAGCACCCAGCGTGAAAGGCTCAGACCTTCCCCCCAGAGAGGAAGAAGCAGCCAGCCGTTGGCATCTTGGTAGATGGACATTTTGGTCAAATTCAGCTCTCCGAAAACCATCAGAACTGGGATGATGGACAATCCGAGAGAAAGTTCGTAGCTAATCATCTGTGCCGAAGCACGCACGCTGCCGAGGAAAGGATATTTGGAGTTAGAGGCCCAACCAGCCAAAACGATCCCATAAACCCCTAGTGAAGCGATGGCAAAAGTGTAAAGCGGGCCAACACTTAGGTCAGCAATCACAGACTGAATCGGAGTTTCAGAAAAACCAGGTAGGCCGAGGAAACCGATCAAGCCATTCAAATCAGAAAGGCGCAACTCAGAACCGAAAGGCAACACAACGCAGGTCATCAGTGCCGGCACCATGGTCAGGCAGGGGGCCAACCAATAGTAAAAAGTATTCACTGAGCGCGGGGTAAAGTCTTCTTTCAGAATGAATTTCAGACCGTCTGCCATGGGCTGCAAAAGCCCCCCGATACCCAAGATCTGGATGTCTTTCTTGAAACCAAACAGCGTCAGAGGAATCCCGGTGCGGTTTGGGCCCACACGGTCTTGGATAACAGCTGAGAATCGGCGTTCTGCATAGACGCTGTAGGCGACCATGGGCAGAATGACCAAAAAGGTCAGGAAAACAATCTTCACCACCGAGGCGATGAGAAAGCTAAGGTCGAAGTTGGCGAGTAGTATTGCCATGGGGGCGCGGCATTATCAGGAAGGCTTTACGAGCAGCAACCCGAATTTGTGAAAAATTTCACAAGCTCCTTTTCAGACCCCTTCAGCCACCTGTCAAAGGGGGATTTTCACGAATTGAAAATCGTGGCCTTCAAATACGCAAAAACAAGACTTTTGAGGCCAACTCAAGACCAAAGAACAGCTCACTGGCTGACTTCTAATGCCTGCCAAGCAGGCCAACCACCTTTCAGCACGTAGCATTCGTCCAGAGCCACCACCGACATCAGTTTTTCTCGGACATGACGGCTGGCCTCACACTTCTGGCTACCACAATAGATGACCACGGGCTTGGTCGCCGTTTGCAGTGTATCGAGGATCTCCAAAAGCTGCTGATCAAATTCTTGTTCATTCAGATTCATGGCAGCCGTAATGTGCTCAGCATCAAACTGATCGCGTGGACGAGCATCTAACCAGATCACCTGCCCGGCCCAGCGCTTCTTTACCTCAGCCACATCGACCTCATCTTGTCTCAGCCGCTCCTGGATAGCGTAAAGCGCGGGTGCCTGAGGATGCCATTGATAGGTCGCCATGGCTGCGGCAGCGGCCAGAAAGACCAGGACCAAAATCTGTAGAATAAGCGTTTTCATGGCTGTTTCGTCTCAGCCGCCGGCTTGCGGAATATCGAAAAGAAAGCCAACTGGCGCTGGTATTTGGCGATTTTACTGTCGGTTTCGATCTTCAGTGCGCCCAGCATCACCTCCGATGTGCCGTGGGGTTTCACTGTGATTTCGTTTTGCTTGCCCGGGACGATCTCCTTGAAG
>CANHTV010000161.1 GCA_947463285.1 Verrucomicrobiaceae bacterium
CTGTGCAGCAGCAGATGCTTGATCGTGATCTTCTCGCGTTCCTCACCAGTGAACTCCGGCATATGCCTCGACACTGGATCATCGAGCTGGATCAAACCACGCTCCAGACAGAGCATCGCCGCACTCGCCACCGCGACGGCTTTGGTCACTGAAGCTGCATCAAAGATCGTGTCCTCCGTCATCGGCTCCATCGTTGGCTTAATTGAGCGATAGCCGAAGGCCTTGTGATGAGACACTCCATTCCGCTCGACCCACACCGCCGCGCCCACGATCATGCCATCGCTTGCCGCCTGCGTGACCGCCGCGTCCAGCTCGGCGAGTTTGCTGGTATGAAATGCCTCTTGGATCGTCGGTTTGCTCGCCACCAAAGGTGCCTGTTTGTGCTTCGGTAGCGCATCTTCGGCTCTCGCGGCGACGGGCAGCGTCATGAGGACTAACAAAAGGTGGGATTTCTTCATGATTGAGATTACTTCGAGTCGGCTCTCCATTTTTCAAGTTCACTGAATGCTATGGCAGCATTCAGTGAGTTCCGAGTCCACCCAACGCGAGGCCATAGCAGACGGCGACGTTGGTTTACGCCTCCTTGTGCTCCTCCAATCCACCGTTCCACTGCTCTCAGGCCTCGTGCTCTTCAACCTGACCTTCACACGACCACTCATGGCGGAGTATCCGACACTTTCGCAGGCGGTGGAGCAGGCTCATTCCGAACTGTGGAGCCGGTTGGTGGATTCTCACGGTATCATCCGTGACTTCGTCGGCGAGCTGCCCACGCCGAAAGACTGCGCTTTGGGAAAACCGAATGCCATCGGCTGGTGGAGCCCGATCGAGGACGGGCCGATGTTCACTGGCCTCTATCTACCCGCCGCGTGCGAGCATGCCCGCCGTAGCGGGGACGCTGGGGACAAAGCCAATGCCCGCCGACTCATTCTTCTTCGCCGAATGCGCCTACTACGCGCTGCCTGCGAAGCTTTCGCAATAAGGTTCGCACTCATCGGGCGCGTTGTCGGCCTTGCCTCTGATTGAGCTTAAAGATCGGCAAAAGCCAGAAGTTGCAGCGTTTCACGCAGCTCGCCGGGCCTGGCTGATCCAGTCGTGTTCCGAGGCGCGAGCCATCGGGTTTTAGAGCAAGGAGTGAGCGGGCTCTACTTCTTCAATCTCTTCATCCCGTCGGAATACGGAACGATCACCGATGTGGCTGATCGGGCACGATTGAAGACGCTGACGAAGACTTACGTGATCGACACCAGCTCCGCCTGGGGGCAGAACGGCACGGTTTACACCGGCCCTCTGCCGCTGAATTTTCCGCCCGCAGCCGAGGACACGTCCATCGAACTCAGGCTCGAGATCCCAGAGGATTTGCGGGGCGCCAAGTCCGTGCGTCTGGCGGTGCAATGGCGTGGCAAAAACGCTGCAGGCCGCTCGCACTGGTCAGTGCATGGAAACGAGGCGAAGCTCCTGAACCCGACTGAAAACGCGGTGCTGGAGTATGATGGTAGCGCAGTGAAGCCGGGACTCAATCGCCTGCGCGTAACGGTCACGTCTGGATTTCCGGTGCCACTCGTTCTCGACACCGTAAGAGTGATCGTGACACGAGTGTAGTCAGTTTTGATCCATTCTCCTGATACAACAACGACTCACCCTAACGGCCCTTCTGTTCACCTTCGCCTCCGCTGCCTGCGTGGACTCGTTTCCTGTGCACATCGAAGTCGATGCCGCTCAGGCCATCGGGCCGCTGAAGCCGATCTGGCGTTTCTTTGGCGCGGATGAGCCGAACTACGCCTACACGCCGCACGGTCGCGAGTTGCTGGGGGAACTCGGCGAGCTGAAGAAGGACGAAGTTTTCTTCCGCACGCATAGTTTGCTCAGCACGGGCAAGGGCGAGCATGGACCGAAGTTGGGCTCGACGAATGCCTACACGGAGGATGCAGCGGGAAAGCCAGTTTATCATTGGAGCATCGTGGCCCGCATCTTTGTCACGTATCGCGAGCAGGGCCTGCGGCCGTATGTGCAGATCGGCTTCATGCCGCAGGCGCTTTCGCTGAAGCCGGAGCCGTATCGGCATCGCTTCCTGGATGCGAAGTATGAGAAACTTTTTCGAGGCAGGGCGTATCCGTCGAAGGACTTTGCGAAGTGGGTGGAACTCGTTTTCCACTGGGCCAAGCACTGCGCCGAACGCTACGGCAGCGACGAAGTGCTGCGCTGTTATTGGCAGACGTGGAACGAGCCCAACATCGACTACTGGCGCGGCACGCGGGAGGAGTTCTTCAAGCAGCACGACCACGCCATCCATGCCGTGCGTCGCGCCATTCCAGGAGCGAAGGTTGGTGGTCCAGATCTAGCTGGCGGCAAGGAGGGCGACTTTTTTGGAGGCCTTTCTCAATCACTGTCTCTAGGGCCAAAACCGAGCCACAAGTGAAACCGGCACGCCGCTCGATTTCATCTCCTTCCATGCCCAAGGCAGCGCCAAGCAGATCGATGGACCTGTGCGCATGGTCATCGCCAATCACCTTCGTGAGATTGACGAAGCCTTCGCAGCGATCGCAACCCATGCCGAGGTCAAAGCGAAGCCCGTCATCATCGGTGAGTCCGATCCCGATGGCTGCGCCGCCTGCAAGGGCGTGGATCGCGACTATCGCAACGGCACGATGTATTCCTGCGCGCTGCCGCCATCTTCTCGAGCAAGCTCGACCTCGCCACGAAGCACGGCGTGAACTTCGATGACACCTTGACGTGATCCTTTGAGTTGCAAGACCATCCCAAACTCACCCGAACGCTTTCACCGCCTAGCAAGTCCTCGGTTCTCCGCAAAAGCCCAACGCCAAGCAGATTTGCCTTCTCGAAGACGCTAGCCGACTCACGCCTGCCTCGGATACGACAGAGGTGAGTCCGAGAACGGAAATACCGAGATCCGCTTCAACCTCGCCCGACATGGCGTTACACTGGTGGAGTTGGAGTGAAAAAGTGGTTTCGAGTTGAGCCAGAACATGTGCTAAATAATGCGGCTAAAGCCGCAGCCGCTCTATGAAACCACCGTCACCATCCACCGACCGCCGTCTGTTTCTCAAAACCAGCCTCGCCAGCGCGTTGGGGGCACCTTTGATCTCCCGCGCTCAAGGTCAGCTCGCGGTGTCGGGCATGTATCATGAGGATGCCCGTGACTTGCCGCTCAATACCGACGCCGATGTGATCGTCTGCGGAGCGGGACCTGCGGGAGTGTCGGCCGCTATTTCTGCGGCCAGGGCTGGGGCGAAGGTGCGGTTGTTTGAGGCTCATGGCTCGCTCGGCGGCGTGTGGACCTCCTCGTTGTTAGGTTATTTGCTCGATTTCGATAAACCCGGTTTCAATCAAGAGTTGGTCAGGCGTTTGCGTGAGCGAGATGCCATCCATGGCGAAGGTGTGAACGGTATCAGCTATCAGCCTGAAGAGATGAAAGTGCTGCTGGATGAACTCTGCATAGCTGCCGGGGTCGAGGTGCAGCTGCATACAAGAGTGGCAGCCGCGTATCGCGAGGGGCGCAAGCTCAGCACCATCATCACGGAGTCGAAGAGTGGTCGGCAGGCCTGGAAGGCGCCGGTTTTCATCGACACCACCGGCGATGGTGATCTCGGTGTGCAGGCGGGTTGCGATTATGAGATCGGCATGGCCCAGGGCTGTCCATGCCAGCCTCTGAGCATGTGCATGCTGATCGTGGTGAAAGATGCTGCGGCCATGACCAGCGTGATCCATGGTACAGGCAGCAAAGCCAAGGGAATAGGCGACTCCAAAAAGGCGCTGCTAAGTGAAATCCGACGTGCTGGTTTTGATCCCAGCTATGCCGCACCAACGTTGTTTCCGATCCGCGATAATCTGCTGCTGGCGATGATCAATCACGAATACGGGATCAATGCTGGCGACGCCGTCAAAGTCACCGAGGCCACGATGCGTGCGCGGGGCGAACTGCATCAAATCGTGCGCGGTCTGCGCAAGCTCGGTGGCATGTGGGATGGGGTGCAAATCGCAGCGACGGCTGAGCAGATCGGCATCCGTGACGGACGTCGCATCCGTGGGCGCTATGTGGTGGGCAAGGATGATCTCATCGCCGGTGCTCGTCATGAGGATGCGGTGGTGCGTGCCACATTCTCCGTGGATGTTCATGCGTTGACCGCTGAGTCCAATAAGCAGGCAGGTTACAGCAACATGGGCGTGAAGACCAAGCCCTATGACATCCCCCTGCGCGCCCTCATTGCCAAGGATGTCGATGGCCTCATGATGGCCGGGCGCTGCATCAGCGGCGACTTCATCGCTCACGCCAGCTACCGCGTCACCGGCAACGCCGTCGCCATGGGAGAAGCAGCCGGCGCCACCGCTGCCGTGGCGGCAAAAAACAAAACTGCACCGCATGATGTACCGTGGAGTGAGGTGCAGCTTGTGATTGAGAAAGTGCGTTTGGCTGGCGCTTAAGTTTTTCATTCGCAAGCTGTGGCTACTGACCTCGTTGAAGCTTGATCCATCATGATCCGCATCTTTTTCGTTTCTCTGCTCATTGGCTCCATTTCCCTGGCTCAAGAACCCAAGGCCAAACATGCACCCACCAAGCTCGCTCCAGAAGTCATAGCCGCTCTCGAAGCTCATCCAGGACTCGTCTATGCCAGCTATGGTCAGCGGGAGGTGCAGCTTGATCTTTGGAGGCCAAAAAACGTTAGGCAGCCGTTGCCCGCCATCATCTGCATTCACGGTGGCGGTTGGTATAAAGGCGAGCGTTCTTCTATGGCGAATCTAGCGCAGGCTCTGGCTGCCAAAGGCTTTGTCACCGCCACCATCAGCTACCGGCTCAGTGGTGAAGCCAAGTTTCCCGCCGCCATTCAGGACTGCAAAGCGGCCGTGCGCTTCCTGCGGGACAATGCGGCTAAGTTTGGCATCCATGCCGATGCCGTCGGCGTCACCGGCCTCTCTGCTGGCGGCCACCTCGCCGCGCTACTCACCACCAGTGGTGGAGTGAAGGAACTCGAAGGCGATGGTGGCCACGTTGATCAATCCAGCGCCGTGCAGGCCGGTATCGCCATGGGCGCGCAGAGCGATCTCGAAAGCACGCGCATCGGCGAGCTCAGCAGCAATCCCGACGATCCCTTCTACCGCACCTTCCTCGGTGATTCACAGGCTAAGGTCCCGCAGACTTATGCCCTCGCATCGCCGCGTCATCACCTCGATAAATCTGATCCTCCGTTGCTCTTCATGACCGGCGAACTCGACGACGCCAGCACCCATGCTGATGAAACCCGCGCAGATTTGGCCAAGCTCGGCATACCCACCGATCTCACGGTCATCCCTCAGGCACCACACGCCTTCCTTGGCCAGCAAAGAGCCTTCGACACCTGCGTGTCCGCTTGCGACGCCTTCTTCAGCCAGCATTTGAAGAAACGCCCCTAAGTTATGGCCAAAGCGAAATCACCAGCTTTTGCACGTATTCGCGCTGAAGTGATCCGGCTCGTTGCGCTGATCCCCGAGGGCAAGTTCACCACCTACGGGAGCATGGCCGTTTACATGAATGTCATGGCGCGGCATGTCGCCTTTGTGATGAGCCGGCTCACCGATGAAGAATCGCAGGCCCTGCCGTGGCATCGCGTCGTCAGTGCTGATGCCCGCCTCAGTTCGAAGATGGATGCCGAGTTGCGCGAACTCCAGAAGTCACGACTTGTGTTCGAAGGCATGAGCATTGACTCCAAGGGCTTTATCGAAGATGCGGACGCCCATTTTCATGTCGTCGGGATACGGCGGAACATCCGCTGGAGCGAACTCGGATGAGTTGGGGAGAAATGATGATGCTTTTACTTCGTTATCAGGGCATGTTCCTGCGAGTTGCCATAATTTTAATGATGATCGTTTGCTCGGCTCAGGCTGAAGATGCCGAATCGCTCTTCGTTCGCCGCGTCTGGCCGTTGTTTCAGGAGAAATGCCTCGCGTGCCACGGGAACGATGAAAAGAAGATCAAAGCCGACTACGACATGCGCACGCTCGAAAGCTCCATCATGGGCGGCGAGAGCGGCGTGAAGGCCCTCGTGCCCGGCAAGCCAGAGGAAAGCCCGCTCTACCTCGCCTCCACACGCCAGCACGATGACTGGGAGCCGATGCCGCCGAAAGAGGCGGATCAACTCAAGTCCGAGCAGCTTGCGTGGATCAAGGAATGGATCGCGGGCGGTGCTCCGTGGCCCGAGGAAGCGAAACGAAACATCATCGCCAAAGCGAGTGCAGACAAGTGGAGCGCGGAGGATGGCATCACGGTGAAGGTGAAAGGTGCCCTGACGCCCGAATGGGCGAACCGCCGCTACAAGCCGGAGTCGTTGTGGGGATACCAGCCCGTGAAAAAGCCACTGCTCAGTGCTCAGTCCTCAGTGCATCCGGTGGATGTGCTGCTTGCGGTGAAGGAGCCGTCTCCGGAAGCGGATGCGCGGACTTTGATCCGCCGAGCCACGTTTGATCTCACGGGGCTGCCGCCGACACCCGAGGAAGTGGCGGTGTTTGAGTCCGACTGGTCGGACGTGTCAGACCGGTCCGACACGTGGCAGCGTCTGATCAACCGCCTGCTCGAATCCCCTCACTACGGCGAACGCATGGCCCGACACTGGCTGGATGTCGTTCGCTACGCGGACAGCAGCGGCTTTGCCAACGACTACGAGCGCGGCAATGCCTGGCGCTACCGCGATTACGTCGTGCGCAGCTTCAATGCGGACAAACCTTTCGATCAGTTCATCGTCGAGCAGATCGCGGGAGATGAGATGCTGGATTTCCACCAAGAACCAGGAACCAAGAACCAAGAACTCCTCATCGCCACCGGTTTTCTGCGCATGGGGCCGTGGGAGCTCACGGGCATGGAGGTCGCGAAGATCGCGCGGCAGCGGTTTCTCGATGATGTGACGAATTCCGTCGGCGAGACCTTCCTCGCCCACTCGCTGCAATGCGCCCGCTGCCACGATCACAAGTTCGATCCGGTGCCCACGCATGACTACTACTCGATGCAGGCCTGTTTCGCGACGACACAGCTCACGGAGCGTGAAGCGCCGTTTTTGAAGTCGGAGAACACGAGTGGCTTTGAGGAGAAAAAGTATCTCGAAGCCCGCCGCGCCGAGCATCTGGCCGTCTTGAAGGCGCTCGATGAAAAACTGCTCCAAAATGCCTCAAAATGGCTCGCCGAGAAGAAGATCGATCCGGCGAAATGGAACGCTGCGGTGGCACAGGCCAAGCAAGGCGGTGGCAAGAATGCCAAAAAGGGCTTCTCCGATGTTTTTGGTGCCGCGCGGCAGATCCTCACGAAGCAGGGCTTACCGGAGGATCAGTATCCGCCGAAGCTCGTCAGTTTTGCGCCGCAGGACTTCGGCAACGAGCGTGTGGCCCGCAAAGGCCTCGAACGACTGAAGTGGGAGATGGAGCGCTACGAGCCTTATGCCTTCAGCGTTTACAACGGCGTCACGATCCCGATGGTGAGTGTTTACCAGCCACTTCGCATGCCGAGTGATCGCATGAAGAACGGTGAGCTTGAACAAACCGCCATCCTCGGCGGCGGCGATCCTTTCTCTCCCACCACCAAAGTGAAACCTGGCGTGCTTTCTGTCCTCGATACCATCGAGTTCCCTGAAGCCGTCGAAGGCCGTCGCACCGCTCTCGCGAAGTGGATCGCCAGCAAAGACAACCCGCTCACCACACGCACCTTCGTGAACCGCCTGTGGCTCTGGCACTTCGGTCAGGC
>CANHTV010000162.1 GCA_947463285.1 Verrucomicrobiaceae bacterium
ATCAAGGCCGGTGGTGACGCCAGCAAATGCACCTTTGCCGGGGTCGGCAAGACGCGCGACGAGATCGAATACGCCCTGAATCAAGGCATCTACTGCTTCAACGCCGAGTCCGAAGCGGAGCTGCGTTTCATCAACGAAGTCGCGGGCCAGGTAGGCAAAAAAGCCCCGGTCGCCGTGCGGGTGAACCCCAACGTGGATGCCAAAACCCACGCCAAAATCACCACGGGCAAAAGCGAAAACAAATTCGGCATCGACTTCGACCGCATCAGTGAAGTCTATGCCCGCATCGCTAGCGAGATGCCAAATCTGGAAATCCGTGGCTTGCAGATGCACATCGGCTCCCAGCTCACCAGCGTGGACCCGTATGTGGAAGCCGTGAAAAAAGTGGCCCCTCTCGTGGCCGAAATGAAGGCCAAATACGACCTGCAATTCTTCAGCATCGGCGGCGGCATCGGCATCAATTACAGACAGTGCCTCGACTCCGGTGACTCCGGCTGGTGGCAGGAAAACGGCGAGCTGCATCCGCTCACCATCCAGAAATATGCCGAATCCGTGGTGCCACTGCTGCAACCCCTCGGCCTGCGCATTCTCTGCGAACCCGGACGTTTCATGGTCGGCAACGCGGGCGTGCTTTTGACCCAGGTGCTCTATGAGAAACGCGGCGGCGCGAAGACCTTCAAGATCGTCGATGCCGGCATGAACGACCTCATCCGCCCGACCTTGTATGAAGGCTGGCACCAGATCGTGCCGCTGAAGCAACCGACCTCCACCCAAACGGAAATCGTCGATGTCGTCGGCCCCATCTGTGAGACTGGCGACTACCTGGCTCAAGACCGCGAGATCCCCGTGGTGAAAGAGGGCGACTACATCGCCGCCATGAGCGCTGGTGCCTATGGTTTCACCATGGCCTCGAATTACAACACCCGCCCCATGCCTGCCGAGATCCTCGTCGATGGCGACGACGCCCACATCGTGCGCGAGCGCCAGACACTGGAAGACGTGCTCAAAGGCGAGCATGTGATCTGAGATTCATAGCGCAGCATTGAAGAGCAGGCTTGTCGTGAGTCAGGTTTCGTGGCTTCATCCACGTCACAACCATGATTTCACGACGCCTGATCTTCTTGCTGCCCCTGCTCGGCCTACTGCCTCATTGCAAACGGCAGACAGATTCCGCTGACGCAGCATCCACGCACACCGTGGTGCTGCTTAGCGCAAGCACCGCCGTGCCCTACGAACTGGCACAGTCCCAGAACCTGATGCGCCTCATCGCCACGCGCGCGGAGTTTAATCTGGTGCAACACGACGCTGAAGGCAGCGCCAAAAAACAAAGTGCACAACTGGCTGAAGTCATCGCTAGCAAGCCCCACAGCCTGCTCATCTCGCCTGTCGATCCCGAGGTCATCGCCTCCCAGATCGAAGCTGCCGTACAGGCAGGCATCATCGTGATTGGCCTCGGAGAAAAAGCCGCCTCCCTGCCCTGCTCCACCGTTTTAAAAACAGACCACCAGGAAATGGGGCGACTGGCCGGAGAAGCCGCCGTGCGGGCACTGACACGCAAAGCCCAAGATGAAGGCCGGCCTGAAACACGCGGACGCATCGTCGAAATCCGAGGCGATGAAGAAGCCGGCATCTGCCAACAGCGGCACGAAGGTTTCGTCGAGGTTATCAAAAAGGCCCCCGGGCTCGTCATCGTCCACGATGCCCCTGGTGGATGGACCCGCAAAGACGGACGCGAACGCACCGCTGAGGCCATCCGGCTGCAAAGCAGCTTTGACGTCGTTTATGCCCACAATGACGCCATGGCACTCGGCGCAGCCATGGCTCTGGGAGAGACTCGGGAAAATGTCCTCATCATCGGTAGCGACGGCTTTCTCGGAGCAGAAGGCGGCCTCACTCTGGTGAGTAACGGCGGCATTGATGTCAGCATCTTTCAGCCCGTGCTGGTGGACTTGGCCTGGAAAATCATCCTGCGTCGCCTATCCGAGCCGACTTTTCAGATCAAGCCCTCCTACAAAATCGCCCCTCTGGAAATCACGCCCAAAAACGCACCCGACCTGATGCGCAAAGGCATGACACCACTGCCTGAGTTGTGAGCTGAGGCAAGATGGTAAATCCACATCGCTGGAGTTATGGAGCGCTGGAGTTATGGACAGACATCCCTCCATCCCTCCATCCCTCCATCAAACCTTGAGCCCTACTTCTTCTTCGCAGCCTTTTTGGCAGGGGCTTTCTTCGCAGCGACCTTCTTAGCCGCCACCTTCTTCACAGCTGCGACCTTTTTGACTGCACGCTTTTTCGGAGCAGCGGCTGGGGCCTCCGGACTTTCCACACGCCAAGTCACGACAGGGGCATCTCCCCAGAGTTCTTCGAGGGCGTAAAACTCACGCTTCTCAGGTGATTGAATGTGAACGAGCACGTTCGGGAAATTGATGATCAACCACTGGCTCTCGTAAGTACCATCACTGAAGAGTGGTTTGAGCCCATGCTTCAAGCGCATTTGTTCGATCACCTCATCACGCACCGCACGGACTTGAGGATTGGAATTGGCGGTGCAGATAACAAAAAAATCGGTCACTGGCGACAACCCACGAAGGTCGAGGATGGTGATGGCCTCAGCCTTTTTGTCATCAGCATAATTGGCACAAAGGCGGGCGATCTCGATAGCTTCCATGGTTGAAATAAAACGTGAGTGCTCCTGAAACCCACTTTCAGACACAAAGCAAGCCTGCATCCAAGGCAGGTGAAGCTTTAAGGTAGGTCTTTGGCTGCGGCTTCATGAAAGGCTTGGCGCATGGGGGAGGCGTCGCCGTTTTTGAGGCCGGCCCGCTGGATGAGCAGGATGTGAATGGTTTTTTTGACGGGATCAATCCAGCCTTGCGTGCCGTGGGCACCGCCATGGCCGTAGGTGCCGGGGCTCAGGGTGGAGGTGGCTCCGGTGGGCGTCACGACGATCTGAAAGCCAAGCCCCATGCCCATGCCTTCGGTAAATCCAGCCTTGAGATCTTCGGTGTGATTTTGCGTCATCAGAGCGAGCGACTCGGCTGAAACGTAGCGTTTGCGATCCACTTCCCCGTTGTTCAGCACCATCTGATAGAGCTTCAGCAGATCTTCAGCGGTGGAAAAAAGCCCACCAGCAGCAAGTGGCGTGCGCTTTTTGTTCGAGTAGGGAGGCGTCAGGTATTTGATCTGGGCGATTTCGAGGCTTTTGCCATCAACCGTCGGTTTGTAGGAGGTAGCAAGCTTTTTGAGGTCGCTTTTGTTGGGCCAGAAGGTGGTGTTTTTCATGCGCAGTGGCTTGAAAAGTCGCTTCTCCAAAAAGCGTGCGTATTCCTCTCCGCTGACGACTTCGATGATACGCCCAAGAGTGTTGATGCCGGGGTTGCAGTAGGACCACTTGCTGCCGGGCTCAAACTGCAAGGGACTGAGCGCGTAGGTGATGACGGCTTCCTTCAAAGTCAGCACGTCGATGGCATCGCCATCGAGAGGGGAGTTCCCCACGAGCCCGCTGGTGTGGGTGAGCAGGTCTTTGATGGTGATGGCGCGCGCAGGTTTGACGAGCACGGTCTGCGCCTCGGTTTTCTCTTTTTGGAGGAGCTGACCTTTGAACTCGGGCAGATGCTTTTCGACCGGGTCGTCGATGCTGAGCTTGCCATCATCCGCCAGCATCATGATGCCAAGAGCCGTGATGGGCTTGGTCATGGAGGCGATCCAGAAAAGACTATCTTTCTGCATCGGCGTTTGAGTTTCCAAGTCCTGAAAACCGACAGCCTCATGGCTGACCAGGGTACCATCTTTCCACACCAAAGTCACCGCGCCGGAGAGCTGGCCGTCTTTGACAAAGGTCTCCTGACTAGCCGCGATGGGCGTCAGTGGCACGACCTCAGGCGCAGGCTTTTCCGCGTGAAGGCTGAGAGCAAGGAGGAAGGCAGGGAGAAGACGATGCAGTTTCATGGTAGCTGCACCATTCGAGCCCGGCTCCTGGCCTCGTGCAAGCAGACTATTTCAGCGCTTCGACGATGGCCCGGACGTTGTGCGCGAGCATGGTCTCAAAGGTGTGGGCTTCTTTGGCCGTACCGTCTGCGATGAGAGGTGTGCCAGTCTTCACGCCTGTGCTGCGGACGATCTCGCTGAGGACTTTCGGGTTGGCCTGATCTTCAGGAAAGACGGCTTTGATTTTGTTGTCGCGGATCGCTTGAATGGTCTGGGCGATGTATTGGGAAGAGATGTCGTCGCTGCGCCCGATGCCCAGAACGGGCAGTGATTTGAAGCCGAACTCTTTGCAAAAGTAGCCAAAGGCGGCATGAGCGGTGACGAGCTTGCGGTCGCCACGCGGGATGACCGAGATCTGCTGCTGAGCCCAGCGTTTCAATTCATCGAAACGCTTCGCAGCGGCTTTGGCACCAGCTTTGTAGGAGTCTGCGTTGGCTGGATCAATCAAACTGAGTTCGTCACTGACGACACGAGCCGCGCGCTTCATGTTTTCGGCGCTGTGCCACCAGTGCGGGTCGATGCTGTTATGAGCATGATTCGGACAGCAGACGAAGACCTCTTGGGAGACATCCATTTTCAAAGAAGGTATGGGACGACCAACCTCGACGACTTTGACGCCAGCGCCCACACTGTCGCGCAGTTTGTCGAGGTAGGTTTCCAGATGCTTGCCCATCGCGAAGATCAAAACTGAGCCACGCATGGCGGCGATGTCTTTGGCCGAAGGCTCAAAATGATGCACGTCACTGCCCGCCTTCAGCACCTCGATCACCTCGACATTGGCTCCACCGACCTGACGAGTGAGGTCAGCCAGGATCGGATGCAGTGTGCCGACTTTCACCGCCGCTGAGGCCGTGAGTGTGGAGAGGAGGAGGCAAAGAAGGGCTTTCATATGGGTCGAGGGAACAGAAACGGAGGGCTGGACCGAAGTTTAGCGCACTTCCGGGCCACCCCAGGCCAGACTCATCTGAGCCCAGATGGCATGATCTGTACCACGGGCATTGCTGTGATCACAGTTATATTGAAGACGCAGACGCAGCGTGCGGGCAGAATTGGCATACCAAGTGACTCCGGGGCTGACACGAAAACGGGCATCCTGCTCGGTTTCAGTGTTTCCGGCGACGTATTCGCCACGCAGACCGAGTTCCACATTGTTTGGCAGACCATAGAGGAGGCTGAGGTAGCAACCAAAATCCTGCTGAGTTTCTGGCGCACGCCCATCGACGAGCTCATCTTCGACACGAAAACGATTAAACATGGCCTCTGAGCGGATGCGGAAGTAGCTGCCGCCGGGATCAAAGCCGTTTTCACGCCACTGATATTCGAAGTGACCGCCATAGATGCTGGAGCGGTAGCCGCTGGCATTGTCTCCCCAAGCACCGGAGGCAC
Organism: Verrucomicrobiaceae bacterium; assembly: GCA_947463285.1. GTDB lineage: Bacteria > Verrucomicrobiota > Verrucomicrobiia > Verrucomicrobiales > Verrucomicrobiaceae > Prosthecobacter. The sequence goes on from CANHTV010000162.1 coordinate 5,377, forward strand.
CGAGACGGAACTGATGGAAGTCGTTGTAGTTGTAAACATTCGTCCAGTTCAACACCAATGCCTCGGAATTATCAGAGAAGTAGGATTCCTCAGCGGCGTAACGAGGACCGTGATCTTCCTCATGCTCGTGCTCATCTTCATGTTCGTGTGCGTGGTCATGCCCTTCATGTGAAGGAGGCTTACCAAAGGCGAAATCAAACTGGGAAAGCCATGGCAGTGGGGCCAGCCAGGTGAGTTCGACACCGAGAGTGGTGAGGGAGTCGTCACCCAACATGCGCGTATTGACCAAGTATTGATCCACCCAGTCAAAACCGTGCGGATGGTAGGTATTTTGAATACCGAAGCGGTTGTAAACACGTCCTAAGCGCAACTCGAACCCACCAGGGATGTTTTTGAATTTCCAAAAGGCTTCTTCAAAGATGGGGTCAAACTTGTTCCCACGGCCCACGGCTCCAGCATAGGTGACAAAAAATTCGTTATAGTCATCCAAACGCCCGGAAAGAGAGAACTCGATATTCTGAAAGGTAATACCTTCATCCCGGATCGGATCATGGTGCCCGGCGGCAAGGTCGCCCTGATCTCCCGTGCTGGTGCCGAAAACAGTATCCAGATGCGCATGAGGGAAAATCTTGTCTGCCAAGCTGACATCCAGCCCGGTCAGCCAGTCAGCACGATCGGTTTTGCCATCCATTGGCAGCACGACTGGTGAGGACATGGCGCTAAAGGTCGAGTAGGTGTATTTTTGCTGACGCTGGCTATCAAACTGTGCTGAAGATTGCGCTTGGGCTGTGTTCAGCACACCGAAAACTAGGACCGAGGAAACGGCGGAGATAAGAATTTTTGAGACGCACATAGCGCGCCCTAGAAGCAACCTATTTGCATTCACGTCAAGCTTTAAAGCAATTTGATTGCATTAAAATAAGCCCACCATGATGACAGCAATGAGCCTGTTCATTAGGCCAGTATTATGAAGTTCAATAGAGTTACCTCGCCAAATACCGACTAATATTTATAGATTAATATAAATATTATGATAATCACGGTATAATTTGTAATAATTATGATTTTAGGCATTCACCAGAACAACTTCGAGACCAAAGGCTTTACCTTGGTGGAAGCAGTTCTTACATTCGCTATCATCGGAATCCTGTCTGCTTTGGCTATCAGCGCCGTCTCTAATGGTGCTCACGATACCCATAGTATCGTCGCCAGCCAGCAGCAGTCCGCAGTGCAGGAGGCTTTGGTTGCCTGGGTGATGTCACAGTCCCGTGTGGGAAACACAGCCCAAGTGCGCAGCCTGGCCTCTCTGCGCAATGAGAACAACACTCTGTCCACGACAAATGCCCGCTTTAACAAGGTGCTGCCAAACCCATCCGCGTCCGACCCTGGAGTGCGTGCAGGGTTCCTTGATCAGACCGCGGCTGATCATTTTAAGGAGTTTCGGGACAGCTCAGACAAACTTCACACGGCTGCACTCATAGGTGCGGCGCAAAACCTCACGCTTCCAGACTGGATCGATGGAGGATTTCCCACTGTGCAGCTCAACGACGAAACGCTCTAACTCTGTGTGAACACACATTTCTCAGCTAAGACCACTGTACCAAAGCACCGCCGTTGGGGTTTCTCCATGGTTGAGATGATTGCCTGTGTCTCTATCATTGGCATCGTCGCATTCCTGGCCATTCCTTCCGTGACGCGCATGAGAGGTGACAGCGAGCGCAACCTGGCCATCTCCCGTGCCGAATCTCTCAACCTCGCCCAAGCTACACACGTCCAAGTGCGTGGACGCAGCCAAGCCGCAGCGGATTGGAATGGTGCCGCAACTTCCGAAGCCAGGTACACTGTACTCAAGCCCTATTTGGCCTACTCAGAGACCACCTTGCTACTCTTCATGCCCGAAGGATACGAGATCACGTTTTCTGCAGACATCACCAAGATGACCAAAAACGGGCTCAAGGATCCCAACAGATCCGTCATGGAGCGCATTAATCCCACCAGTCCCAATCATAGCGCTGAAGAACTGGTGCAGTGGGCACACATCACCGCTGCCGCCTGACGCCCTCTTCCCCAAACCCATTTCCCGCTCCCATTATGAATCCATCCTCTCCCATTTCAGCCCCCCTCAACGCACGTCATGGTCGAGTGCTCGTCGTCGATGATGAACCTCATGTTCTCGCCGTCGCACGGACGAGTTTGGAATCCCAGAACTTCGATGTCACCCTTTGCGAAAGTGGTGACGAGGCCATCGAGCATGTGCGCTCCGGCCACCTTCAGGGAAACCGTTTCGGCGTCGTCATTCTCGATCTCACCATGCCCGG
>CANHTV010000163.1 GCA_947463285.1 Verrucomicrobiaceae bacterium
CACAGGCTGGGCCATCATTGAAAAGCGGGGACGCGATCTGAAGGCGCTGGCGTTTGGCGTGATCTCAAATCCGACCAAACTGCTGCACTCAGGCTGTCTCGTCGCCATCCGTGAGCAACTGAATGACGTCATCAAGGAGCATCGCCCGACCGTCTGCGCCATCGAGTCCACGATCTACGTTCAAAGCTATAAAACCGCCATCGTTCTCGGCACAGCACGCGCGGCCTGTCTCATCGCTGCGGCTGAGCATGGGCTCGCGATTTATGAATATGCGCCACGCGAGGTAAAACAGGCGGCGGTGGGACGTGGAGCGGCACAGAAGGATCAGGTGGCCTTCATGATCCGTGCCATGCTGCAACTGCGCGAAACCCCGCCAGCTGATGCGGCAGATGCCCTGGCCGTGGGCATCACCCATTTTCAAAATGCCGACGCAGGTGATGCACTGGGCAATGCGGCCAGACGCGTCTGATCCAATCAGCGCCACTCGATGACACCCTGGCCATTGCGATCATAGCTCACTGGCATGGCTTTTTCAGGATGGTCCGGGCCTTCTGGCAAATGCCTCCCCTCGGCATCAAAATAGTGCGTGCGACCAGCCTGATGGCGCACCCAACCGAGAAGCTGTCCCGTCTGCCGATCATAGCGCATGACATCGCGCCAAGGCTTCGGCGTGGTCAGGCGCAGATCCACCCAGGCTGGGGCAACGGCACGCTCCAAGGCCTGTGGAAACAAGGCCTGACTGAGCACGGTGAGGTTCATCTCCCGAAGATAATGCCGGTCAGCTGCCGACAGTCGATCCGGCGCGGACTGCGTCGTGAGCGTGCCATCCGCCTGCTCGATCAAGATACCGAGATCCAGCAATCGGCGCACTTCGAACTCCACATCAGCCAAGGCGGAAGCTTTGGAGGAAGCCTTCGCCAGCGCACGCACTTCTTGAGTGAAGGCTAGGTTCAGCTCGGCCACATCAGCCAGTTTTTCAAAAGCCTGCACCAGCACCATCTTCACCGTGGCATCACCCTCCTTGGGAAAAGTCGCGCTCAGCACCTTCGCCACGTCTTTGCCAAGCTCCGTTTTCAAACTGGCAGCCCGGTCTTTGCTTTCAGGCCTGGCCTCCATCTGGAGGATGTCACGAAGCCGCTGATTCAAAGGCCGCCAGAAGGCTTCGATGACACTTCGCTTTTCGGGTTTAACCAGCTTTTGCATCAACCGCGCAGGCAAATCATCACCCTTCAAAACGGCTGCGCGAAGCGCATAAATCCAGCGCACGTCCTCATCTGTCACTGGAAGCCCGAGATCAGGATTCCGCGCCTGATAATTCACCTCCGCCAGACGACCACGCTCATTGATAAAACGGCGTTCGTTAGGCAGCATGTAAAAGCTGATGATGGCAGGCATGCTGACCGTGCTGCCATTCGCGGCAAAGACGCCGATATCCAGACGATGACTGCGTATGCCGGTTTTACCGATGATCGGCGGCTGCCAGCGCACCCTCAGCCGAGCAAAAGGTCCCTCACCAGAATGATCCACGCGCACCAGCCTCGGATCACCTTGCAGGACTTCGAACCTCAGTTTGATCGGCCTGCCCATGATGTCGGCGGACTTCGAGAGATCCAGCAGCATGCCATATTCATCCATGGAGCCACGGAACACGCGAGAGATGGACACACGGCCATCGACGAGCTTGTGACTCTTCGGCTGAGGCACCTCGAAGACTTGTTTCAGCGGCTCGGGCACGGTTTCCTCCAGCACCTCCACCTGCACCAGTGGCGGGATTTTATCCGACGTCATTGCCTGAGCCATGCGCACCATTTTCTCTTCATTCAAGACAGACGCCGCAAAGACCACCGGATGCGCCACCCCGGTGTAATAATCGCCCGGCGAAACCACTGCGCGGCTGCATTGGCGCAAGATGGCCTGGAGAGTCGGAGCCAGCAGACGCTTCTGAATGAGCACACGCTGGGTCTCACGCGGAAAGGCGGCAGTCGAGGCCATGAGAGCCTGCAAAAAGGGCTGATCGCTGCCGGACGAGCCCTGTGAAATCACGCAGCAAGGCGTGTTCGTCGGGAAGAGATCTCCGTAGCCGCCAATGCCATTGGCACCGATGTCGTGATCTTGATGCTCAGGATAAACAAAAAGATTGTTCGCCAGATACTGCATCATCAAAAACTGCCCGCCGCCGGGGTCCATCATGTAGATGCGTGGCAAACTGCCGCCGGAGACCGCGGAAGCCGCCATGGAGCAGTTTCCCAATACCGGCCCCAGCCGCAATTTTGCCGCAGGCCCTTTGTCAGGTCCCGTGGTGCTGCTGTGCTCGAAGACCTGAAGCTGCGGATACAAGGCCGTGTTCAACGGCGAGTGCTGACCGTCGCGATTTTCATAAGTGATGGCCGCCAAACCCGCAGCAGTGCCGTCACGATACCATTCGTTGAGCAGCATCCCCACCGTGTCATCTCGCTTGGTGATTTGAGCCAGGGCCACCCCCTGAAGAGACGCCCAAAGGCATGCCATCCAGCAAAAGCAAGGCAGCCAGATCCAAGAAGCGCTGGAGTAGAGAATCACCCCTCAGGATTGAAGCGAACAGCGGCAGTGTCAATGAAGCGCAGGCTGCCATCCGCTTGCCAGCGACAAATCCCCCTCTTGCCTCAGGCCAATCGCGGCCTAGTATCGCGCCCTCACTGTTCCCTTTTCGTTTTATACATGCAATTTCGTAACCTTACCCGCCGCCGAGAGATTGGGGCTAACTCCTACCTTCTCGAATGTGGCGAAACCCGTGTGGTCTTGGACGCCGGGATGCATCCTAAACAAGTCGGTTTTGATGCGCTGCCAGACTTTGGTCCCCTGCCCCATGAGACAGCTGATGCTTTGATCATCACCCACGCTCACCATGACCACATCGGCGCGCTGCCCGTTTTGATGCGCAAGCAGCCTCACTCCCCTGTTTTTATGACGGAACCGACGGGCGAGATCATGAGCGGCATGCTTCACAATTCCGTGAACGTCATGACCTCTCAGCGCATGGAAAAGAGCATCCACGAATACCCGCTCTTCACCCACCGTGAGCTGGATGAAAACCGCGCCCACTACATTTATCGTGACTTGGACCGCTCCTTTGAGGTGCCGGACAGCGACTGGCAGGTCAGCTTTCATGATGCAGGTCACATTCTCGGCTCCACCGGTGTGATGGTGCGCGAGGCTGGCAGCACTTTATTTTACACGGGCGATGTGAACTTTGAGTCGCAGACCATCTGCAAAGCCGCTGACTTCCCCACAGAAGGCATCGACGTCCTGCTGATGGAGACCACACGCGGCACCTACGCACGCCCGGCTGACTACACCCGCAAGGGGGAGAAAGAACGCCTCGCAGCGCTGATCCGTGACACCTTTGATGCCAACGGCTCCCTGCTCATCCCCGTCTTCGCTTTGGGTAAAACTCAGGAAGTCATGCTCATGCTGCATGAGCTACATGAGGAAGGCTTGATCCCTGAGATGCCTTTGCAAATCGGTGGTCTCGGCACCAAAGTCACTGTGCTCTACGATCACTACGCCGACATCACCCGGCGTAATTACCAGGGCTTCCGTCTGTTGGAGGACATCAAGATGCTCGTGCAACCCGAGCGCCGTGGCCGCAAAGGCGGACCGCGCCAGTTCGTCTATCAGCCGCGCACCATTTATTGCCTGTCCAGCGGCATGATGACTGAAGGCACGACCTCAAACTCCTTCGCCGCACGTTTCATCGACAATCCACGCAACGCCGTGGCCTTCGTGGGCTACACCGACCCAGAATCACCAGGCTACAAGCTGCGCATGGCCAAGGAAGGCGAGAAGATCAAACTTTCCCCCGATCTGCCAGCCGTGCCGGTGAATGCTCGCATCGAGAGCTTCGACCTCAGCGCCCACGCCACGCGTGAGCAACTGGCCGAGTATGCGGAGAAAGTCGCGCCGAAGAAGCTCGTGCTCGTCCATGGCGAGGTGGAGTCCCAGGCTTGGTTCATTGAGCGCTTCACGCAGACCCTGCCAGGCACGGAGATCATCCTGCCAGACACGCATCAGCCGATCCAGCTCTGGTGAGTTTTCACGCTCCCAGACGCCGCCAATAAATCACCGCCACAGGCAAAAATCCGACGCACTGCATGGCGGTGGAAATCAGTTTGTCATGCCCCGGCGTCTGCACCGCGCCCAGGATAAAACTCACCGCGATCACCAGAGCCGTGCCGATCAAAAACACGGCTGAAGGCGCGATGAGTTGACGCGAATGCGGCATCTCCGCCTCCACCAGATCCCAGAACTGCCAGGCGATCACCGCCAGCACGAGCATCGGCAGATAGGCACTGATCTCGGGCATCGCCGGAGATTGGTAATCATACAAAGCATGGGCCACCACCAGCGTGCCCAATGTGGACACGAAGGCCTGCGCACGAGCAAACCGGCTGCGCAGCATGTCATAAAGGCTGTGAGTCGCGATACCCGTCAGCGCCACATGCAGGAAGTTCGCCGATAAAAACCGCACCAGAGCCACTCCGATGCCGTGATCCTGATAGTAGTCCAGATTTTCCTCAAGAGCGAAACCGAGCCCGACAAAGGCACCCGTCATCAAGGCGGCTCCGGGCGAGCGCCGATGCAGCAGCCAAGGCATAAAAAACGCCGCCAGCGCCAGCTTGCACAGCTCTTCACGCAGTCCCACGCCGATGATCAGACGCCACAGATCCAGCGGAAACGGAGCCTCCTCCACGATCCCCAGATCGCGCGTCTGCCAGGCCGAGATCGAGACCGTCGGCCAGATGCTCATGATGCCTGCCAGCATCGGTAAAACGGGCCACAGCCAGCGCCATGTCTGTGCCGGAATGTGCTGCACCAAGATCACATACCAGATCAAAGCCGCAAACAAGCCCACACTCAGTGCATGCCAAGACAAGGTGCTCAGCCGATGCCGCAGCAGCCCCCGCCATTGCATCCCCAGATCCCCGATTTCGAGACCCACATGATGCTCCATCATCGGCGATAAACGCCCCCGCCATTGCCCCATCGAGATCTGCCTGAGCACTGCATGATCCTTGAGCTTCAGAGCCAGACGAGTCACCGAATCCAAGGTCAGCTGGTCTTCGGGAAAAAGCGTCATCTCCCGGAGAAAAGCCGCCAGTGCCTCCGCTTCCCGAGTCTCCCGCAGCAGCAGGCTCGCGTGCAGCTCATTCGCCAGAGGCACCGACCTGACCGCCTCCTCCCGCACTCGCTCCGCAGCGGTCACGGCATCTGGCGTTTTTGCGGACAAACAGGCCAGCAGATAATCTTCCAGCAGCACCGCTTGCCCAGCGCCCGAGGTGTGCCGCGCCAGCAAAGGCTTCACCTCGTAGGTCAACAGCTTGCCACTTGTTTGGTATTCCACCCAAGTCGGCACGGGCATCTTAAGGCTATCTGCCAGCATGGGCAGCATCGGCGTCAGCTGACGCAGCCAGCGAGAAAGCTCACGAGGCCGGGCATCACTGGCTTGAAAAAGCCGCTTCCAGTCTTCCCTCACATTTTGTTCCAGCGGGTCCAGCAGCATCGGTTCCCCTTGAGGTTTCATGAGAGGAATCAGCAGCCAGCTCGCAAAAAAAGAGCCCAGAGCGATCATCAATGCTGCTTTTTTCACAGCCTCACCGCGACGCGACCAGTAGTGAATGCTTGAGCGCCAGCCGTGGATCATCTGAGGAGTGCGGGGGGGCTGGCTCAAAATTCACTTCTTCCACCAATCCTCCGAGCGCTGCCAGGGGGCACGCTCCTCGTTGGCTGAACCTTTGATTTCCTCTTCAGCCAGAGCCTTCTCGTGCTCATCCAAATCCATGATGAGCTGCATGTGCGGCTCAGGCTTCGTCGTGCGCCGCCAGATCATCCACGCGCAGCCAGCAAAAAAGCCGAACATCAGAAAAAGAAAGCCCAAGTTAGCCAGGACGAACCAATCCATCGCCGCCGTGTTCTCAGAATGCAGCCCGAACTCAGGCCTCCGATAAAGCGCAGGAAAAGCGAGCACAGGCATCATGAGAATGGGTCTTAGGTGATTGAAAATCAGAAATCTGCATCAAACACGAGCCGCATCGGGATCATGCTGGAGAAGGAGAACCCATGACTGACAAAAAACGCTTGGGATTCGGCACTGATTTTGTCTGTCAGCAGCGTGATACGCTTAAAGTGCTTGGCCCGGGCGAACTCAATGGCGTGATTTAACAGCAGCGAGCCATAGCCCTGACGACGATGCTGCGGGTGGACGATCACATCTTCCATGAGGATTACCAGACCACCCTCGGCCGTGCTGATGGTGAAAAGCAGGTTCACCATGCCGATCACCATGTGTTCCGTGCGCAGAACAAAGATGCGCCCCCGGTTAGGCTGCTCCAAAATCAATCGCAGACCGTGCTCCTGCTTCAATTTATCGGGCTCGAAGTCCGACTCCTCGCTGAACAAAGCAACCAGAAGCTCAACGAGCTGGGGCAGGTCTTCAATGGTCGCAGGCTCAAGGCGCGGCTCAGAATCAGGCAAGGACATAGCTTCGAGGATAGAGTCTGCCTTTCGAAAAGGCCAACCGTTTTTCCTGCCGCGAAATCCGTCTCCATCTTCACCCCGTCCTTTACAGCCCGCGATGACCGTGCAAGATGCCGCGCTTTCCGGCTCCGCGATGCCGTAGCATAGGCCTTTCCTGCCTGTGAAACCCGCCCCCGAAAGCGCCCAAAACATACGCTTTCCCCTCACACTTCGTCATTCGTCATTCGGATTTCGTCATTTCCCACCTCCCCCATGCCCAAAGACACCTCTATCAAACGCATTCTCGTCATCGGTTCCGGCCCCATCGTCATCGGCCAGGGCTGTGAATTCGACTACTCCGGCGTCCAGGCCTGCAAAGCCCTGCGCGAGGAAGGCTATGAGGTGGTGCTTATCAATTCGAACCCCGCCACGATCATGACCGATCCGGAGTTCGCTTTCCGCACTTACATCGAGCCGATCACGCCGGAGATGGTGGAGAAGATCATCATCAAGGAAAAGCCGGATGTGCTCCTGCCGACACTCGGTGGCCAGACAGCGCTGAATACCGCCATGTCGCTGCATCGCGCAGGCACTTTGGAAAAACACGGCGTGCGCATGATCGGCGCGAAGCCGGAGGCCATCGAGAAGGGCGAGGACCGTCTGCTCTTCAAAAACGCCATGCTCAAGATCGGCCTCGACCTGCCGCAGTCCGGCGTGGCGCACAACATGGAGGAAGCCCGCGCCATCGCGGAGCAGATCGGCACGCTGCCGCTCATCATCCGCCCGGCCTACACGCTCGGCGGCACCGGCGGCGGCATCGCTTACAACAAGGAGGAGTTTGAAACCATCACCGCCAGCGGACTCGATCTCTCGCCCGTCACGGAAGTGCTCATCGAGGAGAGCTTGCTCGGCTGGAAGGAGTTCGAGATGGAGGTCATCCGCGACAAGGCAGACAACTGCGTCATCATCTGCTCCATCGAGAATCTCGACCCCATGGGGGTGCATACCGGTGACTCGATCACCGTCGCGCCGATCCAGACGCTCACGGATCGCGAATACCAGATCATGCGCGATTTCTCCTTCGCCTGCATCCGCGAGATCGGCGTGGAGACGGGCGGATCGAACATCCAGTTCGCCGTGCATCCCGACACGGGCCGCATGATCGTCATCGAGATGAATCCGCG
>CANHTV010000164.1 GCA_947463285.1 Verrucomicrobiaceae bacterium
CTACTGGTTGTCATCGTGCTCGGCTATCTGATCGCGGCACGATAGTCAGCTCTGCGGCATGACGAAAGTATGGAAAGACGGAACGGCAACGTGCAGTCGTGGTGAAAGATCATTCGCGCCGTGCTCGACTCATCTGCCCAACATGAAAGTGCCCTCTATACGCCTGCTTCTTACCGCGCTGACCAGCTTTGCTGGATTGGCGGTGGCTGATAACAACACACCGCCTCCCGGCTTTACTGCCTTATTCAATGGCTCCGACCTCTCTGGCTGGTATGGCTGGGGCACTCAGGACCCCACGGATCTCTGGAAAATGTCGCCTGAGGAAAAGGCGGCCTACAAAAAGAAATCCATCGAAGGCGGTCTCAAAGACGCCAAAGGCCATGACAAAGGTGACCACGTCAATGCCCACTGGAAGGTAGAAAACGGTGAACTTGTGAACGACGGCAAAGGCCTCTACCTCACCACCGACAAGGACTACGGCGACTTTGAACTCATGGTCGATTACAAAATGCTCCCGCTCGGTGACAGCGGTATCTACCTCCGTGGCATACCGCAGGTGCAGATCTGGGATTTCACCGAAGAGGCGAAATTCAAGCTTGGTGCCGACAAGGGCTCCGGCAGCCTTTGGAACAACAAGAGTGAAGAGGGGAAATACCCCCTCAAGCTCATGGATAAGCCGTTCGGTGAGTGGAACGCCTTCCATATTAAGATGATCGGCGAGCGCGTCACCGTGAAGCTGAATGGTGAAGTCGTCGTGAACAATGCCCCGCTGGAAAACTTCTTCGCCAACAAAAAGGCCGGCTTCCTGGCCTACGGTAAAAAAGACGACAAAGCCAAGGACAAGCCTGCTGAGAAGTTGCCTAATGGCTGGATGCAGGATCCCGCCTTTGTCAAAGGCCCCATCCAGCTTCAAACCCATGGCAGTGAGATCCGCTGGCGCAATGTCTTCATTCGCGAAATCAGCGGCGAAGAAGCCAACAAGGAACTCGCCGCCCGTGATGCCGACGGATTTGTGGAGCACATCAACGGCAAGGATCTCAGCAACTGGCAGGGGGCTGTGGAAAACTACGAGGTGGTCGATGGTGCTGTCGTCTGCAAACAAGGCAAAGGTGGCGATCTTCTGACGAAGGAAGAATTCGAGAACGGAATTATCCGTGTCGAATTCAAGCTGCCCAAAGCTGGCAACAACGGCATCGCCCTGCGCACGCCGATTAATGGTCATTCCTCCAAAGACGGCCTCGAACTCCAAGTCATCGACAGTGATGGCTACAATGAAAAGCAAGCCGCTGCTGGCAAAGGTGGGCTCAAGCCTGAGCAGTATCACGGCTCCCTCTACCACTGCGTCGGTGCCAAGCACGGCTTCCTCCGTCCTGTGGGTGAGTGGAACTACCAAGAGATCGAAGTCCAAGGCCAGCGCATCAAAGTCACGCTCAATGGCACGAAGATCCTCGACGTGGACATCAGCACCTTTGATCGCAGCCAGATCGCCCATCCTCCAAAGGGTCTCGACCACACGAAGGGCTTCATCGGCTTTGCCGGCCACAGCGATCCTGTCGCTTTTCGTAGCTTCAAGGTGAAGAGGCTCTAACCGAGCGAATCAGCCTTTCGTCCATAAAAACCTCCAGAGCTTTACGCACTGGAGGTTTTTTGTTGGTTGTTGATGGCTTACACTGCTCCGGGCTTCAGCCAGTAAAGCACGCTCATGCGCACTGCGATACCGTTTTCCACCTGCTGATTGATTAGGCTTTTTTCGTAATTCATGCCTCGGTCGGTGATCTCGACACCACGATTGACGGGTCCAGGATGCATCAGCCAAAGACCACGCTCGCGCAGGACTTCGACACGGGCATCGGTCAGGCCGTAGTTTTTGTGATACTCAGTGGCGCTTGGGAAAAAGGGCTCGTCCATGCGCTCGCTCTGAACGCGCAGCAGATAGACAACATCCGGTTTCCACTCAAGAGCATCGGTCCAGTTGCCAAATTGGGCGATCTCACCCGGCACGTCTCTGGGCATCATGGACCCCGGGGCCAGGTAGGCGATATTCATGCCCAGACGGCGGAAGATCAGGCTGGTGCTGCGTGCGACGCGCGAGTGCTGGATGTCACCGGCGATAAGCACACGGGCGCCGCGCATGTCCTTGAATTTTTCCTTCAGCGTAAAGGCATCCAGCAGGGCCTGGGTCGGGTGGGCGTGCCAGCCATCACCTGCATTGATCACACTGGCGCGGGTGTTTTTGGAGATGAGACTGGGGATGCCTGACTGTTTGTGACGAACCACGATGTAGTCCACTCGCATGGATTCCAGCGTCTCCACGGTATCCAGCACGGATTCCCCCTTCACGACGCTGGAGGACTCGATGTCAAAGTGGGTCACGTCAGCCGAGAGACGGCTTGCGGCGACCTCGAAGGAGGAGCGCGTGCGTGTGCTGGGCTCGTAAAACAGCGTCAGCACGGTTTGCCCCTTCAGCGTGGGAACTTTTTTGACGCTGCGCTTAAAGAGATCCTTGAAGGGGATGGCATTGGTTAAAACGAAGTCGATTTCCTCATCGGTGAGAGAGGCTATATCGAGGAGATCTTTGCGGGGTGTCAGGCTCATGCGTTTGTCTTTTCCCAGGCTTTCACAAATACTTCATCGCGTCCGTCGCCATCGACGAAGCGCACACTGACGCGCTCATTCGCGGGCAGGTCCACTTGGATGCCAGCGTGGTCAGCCGTTAGCGGTAGTTGGCGTCCAATACGGTCCACCAGAGCAGCGATTTGTACGCAACGCGGGCGTCCAAAATCCAGCAATTCCTCCAGAGCTGCGCGACTGGTGCGTGCGGTGTAAATGACTTCGTCGCAGAGAATGACGACGGCATCATCGAGATCAAAACTCATTTCGGAACCCACGAGTTTAGGAAAGCGGGTGAGGTTTTTTAAATCGTCTCGGTATTGAGTGATGTCGATGCGCCCGAGGTCAATATCACGGCCTTTAGCCCGTAATCTCTGGGCCAGTGCTTCGGCAAATGGCACGCCACGGCGATAAACACCGACCAGGGCTAGGCGAGGTTCATCCGGCCAGCGGGCGTGAACGGACTCGGCGATTTTATCCAAGCAACGACTCACGCCTGAGGCATCAAGAAGTTGGCGTTGGGGGGCGGTTGATTCGATCACACTCTGAGATGAATCCAGAGTCATGAAAGCGTCAAGCGGGAGAGTTGCTTTCTTAGCCGTTAGATTGTGCAACTTTTGGCAAATACGGTCGTTTCAGATCGGTCCAGCCCTCTGCATTTCTATGAAAGCAAAGCTCTTTTTCCTCTTCTCGTCTCTCATTTGTCTGCCCATGGCCGCCCAAACGGAGGCTCCTGATGGCAATGCAAACTTCCGACAGTGGAAGGATACTTCAGGGCGCACGGTGGAGGCGACTTTTCGAGGTGTGGAGAATGGTCAGGTTTTCCTGCAAACGCCCAATGGTTTTGTGCATCGCATTCCTCTGGAACGACTCGCACCTGAGGATCAAAAGCTGGCCCAAACATTGAAGCCTGAGGGGCTCGGCATCCCAAAAGACCCTAACGTCGCGCAGGCCGCTGCGGTGATCGACAAAGGTGTGCTCATGGGCCTCACTGGGGCTGGTCAGAAACCGAATGCGCTGGCCAGTGATGAGCAATTCATCCGCCGCGTTTACCTCGACCTCGCAAGTCGCATTCCGACTCGTGCAGAAACCGTGGCTTTCCTCAATGACAGCAGCAGTTCGAAACGGGCGAATGTCATCGACACGCTCATCAACGACGATGGCTTCAGCTCGCGGATGTACAATTACTTCAGTGACATGCTGCGCATCGCTGATGACGCGCAGAAGTCGAAGTTTTTCACCTATCAGGAATGGCTGAAGAAGCAGATCGCGGAAAATCGTCCCTGGAACGCCATTGTGCATGATCTCATGGTCGCTGATGGCAAGTTGCTAGAAAATGGTGCCACGGGTTATCTGCTTCGTGATCGCGGCATGAGGCTCGACAATCTTAGTCTGACGCTCAGCACCTTTCTCGGGGCCAATGTCTCCTGCGCCCAATGTCATGATCACCCCTTCGCGGATTGGACACAGAAGCAGTTTTATGAAATGGCGGCCTTCTTTGGTGCCTCGGATACTTACGATAAAAAGGGCGGAAACTATGGTCTGCGCGGCCTGCGTGAAGCCCTGACACCGAGGGACTTCGGTCTGGCCCGCCGTCTGATGTATGCCAATCAACTCAACATCATCGACGGCAAGGAAAGCGATCTCAAGCTGCCGGAAGACTACAAATACAAAGACGGTAAACCCGGCGATGAGGTAAAGCCAAACTTGGTGAAATGGTCGGCCAATGATCACCGCCTGCGCTGCTATCAGGATGCTGATGCCGCGATCAAAAAAGCCGATGATGACAGCCAGTTGCGCGAGATTTTCGCCAAATGGATGACCAGCCCGGACAACCCACGCTTTGCCATGACCATCGCTAATCGCATGTGGAAGCTCATGTTTGGCATCGGCATCAAGGAGCCTGTTACGGATCTCGATAATCCCGATGAGTGCAGTAATCCGCTGCTTCTGCAGCATCTCGCCAAAGAAATGGTGCGCCTGAAATTTGACCTGCGTGCTTTCACCCGTCTGATCTGCAACACACAGACCTACCAGCGTGAGGCGGTGACCCGTGAGCTCGCGCTTGGTGAGCCCTACTACTTCCCCGGTCCCATTCTCCGCCGCATGACGGCTGAGCAGGCCTGGGACTCCTGCGTGACACTGGCGATTGGCGACAAAGTGGACGGCTTTAAAGTCAAACGTGCTGACAACTATGCCAACGTCATGAACATCACCTCAGAGGTCACTCCTGAAGTGATCCAGGAAAAACTCACCGCGATGAAAGGAGCCATGAGCGACCCAGCTAACGGCTTGGACAACGGTGGCGGTAAAGGCAAGGGAGCCAAAAAGAAGAAAAAGCGTCCAGCGGATACTGAAATGGCAGCCGATGAAGAAGGCGAATTCACCCGGCCTGAAATGATGCAGGGCCTTGCCTTGGCCCGTGCTTCTGAGCTTCGCCAGCCGGAGCGTGAGGGCCACTTCCTGCGCATGTTTGGACAAAGTGACCGTCAGATCGCTGATAGCAATTCAGAGGAAGGCAGCGTGCCGCAGGTACTCATGCTCATGAACGGGGAAGCCCAGGCGGTGCTGGCTGATCCGAGATCTCTCGTGCTCTCTACGGCCCTGGGGCAGGTGAAGCCCGAGGACAAAGTGGACTCTCTCTACCTAAGCTTTTTCAGCCGTCATCCATCCGCTGATGAGCTGAAAGAAGCCACCGCTTCCTTGGCTGCCGGACTCTCTTCAGCCGACCTCTGCTGGGTGCTCTTCAACAGCCGCGAGTTTGTCTTCGTGCAGTAATCCACTTCAAGTTCGTCTCTTCATCTCACTATTATCTTTCATGAAAAACGACCTTCGCGCTTGTGATTCCATGACCCGCCGCTCCTTTGCTGAGCATGTTGCCAAAACGACACTGGGGGTGGCTGTGCTGCCTCATTTAGTCAAGGCTCAAGCCGCTGCAGATCCCAAGACTCTGCCAGGCTTTGGCAAAGCCAAAAATGTCATCTGGCTCCAGATGATTGGCGGCATGTCGCACATCGATACCCTTGATCCCAAGACAGGTGATACCAAGGGCGCACGTGATCCCATCCAGACCAAGGCTGATTACCAGCTCGGTGGCTATCTGCCGACTCTGGCCAAAGATCACGCGGACAAGCTCGCCATCATCCGCAGCATGACCTCGAAGACTGGGGTCCATGCATCCGGGCAGTATCTGATGCGCACAGGCTATGAGCAGCGCGGTACTATTAAGCATCCAGTGCTGGGCGCTTGGGCTCAGGAGATCTTGGGGAAAAGCAGTAAGTCTTTGCCCTCAACCGTGTGTGTGAATCGCGGGCCAGAGCATGGTAACGGCTTTTTTTCTGCCGCATTCAGTCCGCTACCCATTCATGATCCCGAAGCTGGGCTGCAATACGCTGAATTTTCGACCGAACAAGAAGTGATGACTAAACGCCTCAGTCTCTTGAACAAGATTGATGCTGGCTTCCGGGCCAAGTTCCAAGATGCCAACCTCAAGGCATACAGCGACTTTTACGATGATACCTTGAAGCTTCTCAGCAGTGAGGACCTTAGCGCTTTCAGGCTCACGGATGAAAAGGCCGGGGAGAGGGAAATTTATGGGATGAATAAATTCGGCCAGGGCTGCATGTTGGCGCGTCGCCTCGTCGAGCGTGGTGTGCGTTTTGTCGAGGTCAGCTACGGTAGCTGGGACATGCACAATGACATTGATGAAAATATGGAAGAGCAGGGGACCGTGCTCGATACTGCCCTAAGTGCATTGCTGAGTGATCTGAAGGCAAAAGGATTGCTGGAGACGACGCTGGTCGTTCTTTGCTCCGAATTTGGCCGCAGTCCGAAGATCAACAGCCGCAGTGGTCGGGATCACCATCCTAAAGTCTTCAGTACTCTTTTGGCAGGTGGCCCGATCAAAGGCGGCACGATTTACGGTAGCAGTGATAAGGCCGGTGAGGCCGTTGCCGACAAACAAACTACCATCCAAGACTTCCACAGCACGATCGGTCACGCGATGGGCATGGATGTCAATCAGGTCATCATGTCTCCCAGTAATCGCCCATTCACGATCGGTGATAAAGGTGATGTTATCAGTGCTGTTTTTGCCTGACGTCAGCAGGAGACTTTATGCATCTCTAGAACCCATCAACTGGCTCAGGAGGTCTTCCTCATAAAGCAGGCCTCGGGGGCGGTTATTCTCATTCAAGACAAGACTGAGACTGCGACCACGTTTACGCATTTTTTGAAGGCAGAGCAGGGCGCTTTCGTTTTCGTATACAAAGTCGAGAGTCCGCATGTGCTGTCGCACGAGACGGTCTGAAGGAATATCTGGAGACAGCGTCGCCAGATCAATGACGCCGACAAAGCTTCCCTTTTCTCCGATAACGGGCAGTGTGCTTAGGCCATGCTCGCGTGCAAATATTAGGGCGCTACTAAGAGGGACCTCTGGTGCTAGGGCGATGCTATGAGCAAGCGGACGCAAAACATCAGCCGCTCGAAGTCGGCGGTAATCCAAGATCTGTCTGACGAGGCGTGCAGCACCGGGGGAAAGCTGTTTTTGATTCTCAAGCATCCTGGCCTGCAGGTGTAAATCATCACGCCCAGAAGATTGATCTGGCACAATGTTTTGATTAGCCGAGGTGTGACGAGCTAAAAGTCTGAACATCGGGCGGAACAGACCAACGATGCAGACTATCGGGTAGAGTGAGCGGATCGTGCGGAAGGGAAAACGGCGGAACAGTTTTTTCGGTAGAATCTCCAGCCCGATCAAGAAAATGGGCAATGCGACGAGAAAGGCAATGAGGTAGCCTTGACCATCCGAAACGCGCACCAATTTCCAAGCGATGATCAGGAATGCGGCCAGATTCGTGAGGTGATTGGCCACGGTGATGGCACCGAGCAGAGCATCCCGATCCTCCATAAGTGGCAGCAACCGCTTCGCTCGTTTATCGCCTTCACCAGCTGCGTGACGCATCCTCACGCGGCTGACAGACAGGACAGCGCTTTCAAGCCCGGAAAGTGCAAATGATAAAGCCAGTGCAAGCAGCAGAAGAATAATCCAGCTCA
>CANHTV010000165.1 GCA_947463285.1 Verrucomicrobiaceae bacterium
CCTTCGTGCCCAACGGCCTAAACTCCAAACCGACCTTCGACAAGTTCGGTGGCATCTATTACCTCGGCTGGCAGGAGAACACGAAGATCCAGAACTGCAATCGCAGCGTCTTCAATGTGGACATCTCCCGCGATGGCAAAACCTGGCAGCGCAAGTACCGCTTCGAGTCCCCGCACTCGTTTCAGTATCCGACCTTTCACGAACACGAAGGCACGCTTTGGCTCACCGTCAGCCAAAGCGACCACGGCGGCTCCACCGACCGCATCATGTTCGGCAAACTGGAAGTCGTGGGCGAGTTCGAATCGCAAAAAGACCGCCAGCGCATCGCTTGGCCCGCACCGCCTCCACCCGCACCCGCCGTCATGAAACTAGGCGTGACTCTCTTCACCGACCGCGACTACGTCATCGACGAAATGCCCGCCTTGGTCAAAGACCTGCCGTTTCATCGCACCAGCATCGAAAAGCTCAACGTGACCATCACCAAGCCCGGCACGCTTTTCGCGCTCACGCCGTCGATCCGCCCGAAAGCGGCGAGTCAGGAGGAAGCGCTGCAAAAAGCCGGTTTCACCAAGGTCAAAGTGCCCGAGACACAGCTCTTCCCCGGCGAGATCAATCGCGTGAGTTTGTATCGCAAGGAGGTGAAGGCGGGAGAATCCTTGAAGTTCAAAAAGATGGTCTTGCTGATCAGCGCGGGTGCCGAGGTGAAGGAGCATATTCCCGAAGCGCCGAAGCCGTGGAGCGCGAACAATGGCGAGACGCTCTACAACGGCATCGTGCTGCCAGAGGTGTGGCCCCCGCAGCACTACGATCCGGACTCGGCTGAGCCGATGCCGGTGCCGTATTTGCAGGATCTACCGAAGGTTATCCTGATTGATGTCGGGCGTCAGCTCTTTTTGGATGATTTCCTGATCGAGAAGAATACCCTGAAACGCACCTTTCATGAGGCGAAGAAGTTTGATGGCAATCCGGTCTTCAAAGCCGAGACGAAGCACGAACTGGCTGGGTCTACCCACGGTGAAAAGGGCCAGGAGGCCGTGACCTATCTCGGCCATGGTGGCGTGTTTTATGACCCGACGGAAAAGCGCTTCAAGATGTATTACACCTCAGGCTGGCGTGGACCTTTGGCCCTGGCCACGAGCACAGATCTGAAAACCTGGACGCGCCCCAATCTCGGCATCATCGAAGACAATCTCCTGCTCGCCAAAGGTCACGATGCGGGCGGCGACAACAGCTTGTGGCTCGATCTCGCCTCCATAGACGCACGCCTCAAGTTGCTGACGGATCGCGGCAAGGAAGGTCATTTTTTGCAAAGTTCTGCCGATGGTCGCGCGTGGAAGGTGTCAGCCCCCACGGGAAAAGCAGCCGACTACTGCTCCTTCTTCCACAATCCCTTCCGCAATGTTTGGTGCTACAGCATCAAGCAAGGCGGCAAGCATGGGCGTAATCGCTGGTATCATGAGTCTGGGGATTTTATGCAGGGTTCGGATTGGTCAAAGTCCGTCTTCTGGGCGAACGCGGACCGTCTCGATGAACCTGACCCGCAGATCGGTGTGCCAGCGCAGCTCTACAGCCTCAGCGCCATCGCCTATGAAAGCGTGATGCTCGGCATGTTTCAGATTCATCTTGGGCCAGACAACAAAATCTGTGATCAAGGCAAGTTTCCCAAGACCACGGAACTCAAGCTTGGATTCAGTCGTGATGGCTTCCACTGGCATCGCCCTGACCGACGTGCCTTCATCGCCGCGACGCGCAAAGATGGCGACTGGGATCGCGGCTATCTGCACACCACGACCGGCGTGTGTGTGGTGCTCGATGATCAGCTCGTCTTCCCCTACTGCGCCTACTCTGGCATCGCGCCCAGTGGCACACGCGGCATGTATTCCGGGGGCAGCATTGGACTAGCCACGCTGCGACGCGATGGTTTTGCGAGCATGGATGGCCCCGGCGAGCTGACGACGCGTGCGGTGAAGTTCAAAGGCAAACATCTCTTCGTGAACGTGAACGGCGAAGTGCGTGTGGATGTGCTCGATGAGGCAGGAAAGGCGCTGCGTAGCTCTGCGCTGGCGGGGGGGGACCAAACAAAGCTCAAGATCGAATGGACGGACGGCACCGAGCTTGATGGGCTTATTGGGAAAGCCGTGAGATTACGCTTCCATCTCACGAAGGGTTCGTTGTATTCCTTTTGGGTGACGCCGGACGAAAAAGGCAGCAGCGGCGGCTATGTCGGCGCAGGCGGGCCGGGCTTCGACGGTGTGCGTGATACCTCCAACTAGACTTCCATGACTCGATTCTTCAACTGGTTCAACAATCTCTACCCCGTCTGGCTCGTCGCCCTCGCCGTGATCGGTTTCTGCTGGCCTCAAACGATGCTGTGGTTCGATAAGCCTTGGATCTTTTGGTCGCTCGCCGCGTCGATGCTCGGTATGGGGCTGACGTTGAGCCTGGATGATTTCAAAGCCATCGGGAAGATGCCCGGCAGCGTGGCGCTCGGCTTTGTGGCGCAATACACGATCATGCCGCTATCCGGCTGGCTGGTGGCAAAGATGCTGAATCTGGAGCCTGGACTTGCCGTTGGCATCATTCTCGTCGCGAGCTGCCCCGGTGGCATGGCATCGAATATGATCAGCTACCTCGCGAAAGCGAATGTGGCGCTGTCCGTGGTGCTCACGCTTGCCTCGACGATGCTTGCCTTCTTTTTTACACCGATGTGGACAAGCACGCTCGCGGGCAAGTATGTGCCGGTGGATGCGTGGGGACTCTGCGTGTCGGCTTTTCAGCTCACCATCGCGCCCGTGGTTCTCGGCGTTTTGATCCGCTGGAAGCTGCCACGCACGGCTGACAAAATCGGAGCCTGTGGCCCCACCGTGGCCGTGCTGGCCTTCACGCTTGTGAGCGGAGGTATCGTCGCCGCCAGTGCGGATGCAATTGCAGCCAACTTTGGCAGGTTAGCACTCGCCGCTTTTTTGCTTCATGTGCTCGGTTTTGGCGTTGGCTATATCATATCAAAGGTGCTGCGCTATCCTGAGTCCGTGGCCCGCACGGTCAGCATTGAGGTCGGCATGCAAAACGGCGGCATGGCTGCCTCACTTGCCCGCGAGCACTTTGCCGCGATGCCCCTGGCCGCAGCGGCAGGCGTGTTCAGCGGCGTGCTGCAAAACGTCATCGGTGGTTTGCTAGCTGCCTGGTGGAAACGACGCCCACCGTCCGCATGAGCCGCAGCGACATCTACTACTGGAAGTGTGATCGCCCGGCGGCGTTTCATGGCACGCAGGCGCGTAGTGAGGCGGATACGGTGATGGACAGTCAGCTTCGTGAGGAACTGCTAGGTTACTTTGACGCTAAGGTGGTCGAATTGACCCCTGGCGCAGGCCAAGGCAATCATCTTACCTGGAATGTCGAAGTGGATGGCAAGGCGATGTTTGTCCGTGTCGAGAATGGGCCCGAGAATGATGGACATCTTGCTGTGGAGTCAGCTTTGCTGGATCGGGTGCATGCGGCGGGCGTGGTCACACCACGTGTGTTTGGCTGTGATGCGACGCGAAGCCGCGTTTCATTCGCATGGCAGGCTTTGGAGCGTATAGCGGCACCGGATTTGAATCACTGGTTCAAGAGGGGCGAATTAGCTGTAACGAGCATTGCATTTGAGATCGGCGTGGCGGTGGCGAAGTGGCAAGCGATCACGTTTGATGGCTTTGGTATCTTAGAGTGGTTCGCACAGTCCTCTGTGCGGTACGAAGGCCGAGAGATACCCGAGTCGCACAAAGGGCTGTGTGGACCACATTCAGCCTACGCCGACTACTTCCACCTGCGTCTCGACGAACATCTCCAATTTCTCAGCAAGCGGGGCTTTTTGACGAATGCCGATGAAATCCTCGCCGAGATCGAAAACCACCGTACCTTGCTTGATATGGTTCCTGGCTGCCTCGTCCACAAAGACCTCGCGCTTTGGAACATCCTCGGCACCGGTCAGCAGATTTGTGCCTTCATTGACTTCGATGACAGCATTGCAGGTGACGCGATGGATGACCTCTCGTTGCTGGCCTGCTTTCATGATGTGGCATTTTTGCAGCGAGCCTTCGAGGGCTACCAAAGCGTGCGCGCCTTGCCGGAGAATCACCTTCGCCGCTTTTGGCTACACCTGCTGCGGAACATGATCGTGAAAGCCGTGATCCGCGTCGGTGCGGGTTACTTTGATCGTAATGATGGTTTCTTTCTCATCGGCAGTGGTTCTTCCGGCTCAAACCTCCGTGAAATGACGCTCTCACGGCTGGCCCTAGCGTTGCGCGGCTTGCGGGAGGGTAGCGGCCTCGACATTCTCTCACCATGAAAACACACATCGGTACCTTTCTCTCCATTGGATCACCTGCGGTTACAGAACTTGCCGCCGAATGCGGCTATGACTGGGTTCTCATCGATCTGGAACACGGTTGCGAATCCGAAGCCGCTTTGCCGAATCAACTGCGTGCCCTGCGCGGTAGCCAGACACTGGGAATTGTGCGCGTGAGTGCTCCGCATCCCGATTTGATCAGCCGTGTGCTCGATTGGGGCGCGGATGGTATCATGATCCCACATGTCAATACCGTGGCGGAAGCGCAGCATTGCGTGGACGCGGCGTATTATCCGCCGAAGGGGCATCGTGGAGTTTCACGCACCGTTCGAGCTTATGGCTATGGCATGAGATTGCCAACGGGTGAGATGCCGAGGCCGATTATCCTGGCTCAAATCGAAACAGCCGATGCAGTGGTGAACGCGGATCAAATCGCTGCCGTAGAGGGTATTGATGCGTTGTTTATCGGCCCAGCGGATTTGAGCTATGACTTGCAGGCGCGGAACTCACCAATGCCTTATGACAATTGCGTGAAGGCCATCGCGAAAGCCGCAAAGGATCACGGCAAAGGCTGCGGCATCCTCGTCCGCCATGCAGATGACAAGGAAAAGCTCAAAGCCCTCGGCTTCACTTGGCTGGCGATGGATTCCGATCTCTCGCTCGTGCGCGAGGGTTTCAAGCGGAACCTCGAAGTGGCTCGAAGCTGGTGTTAAGATAACTCTGCATTACCTATGGCTCGCTGACGAATCCCGGATTCCCAGCCGTTCACTGTCCACAACCATGAAACGCTTTGTCTTCACGTTCCTTTTTGTCGCCTGCCTTGCCTCATCACAGGACAAGGTTTTGCAAGATCTCGCTCTCGAGCCTCCTGTCATCAACACGGCCCCCGGACCTGAGTATGCTGATCAAGTCCGACCTGGAAATATGATCATCGGCATTGACCGCACGCCGAAAGGCCGGCTGTGGGCCGCCTGGGTGGGCAATGGTGATTCGCCGAATGGTTTCTTCATGCTGGCGACGAGTGATGACGATGGCCAATCCTGGTCCAAGCCGCGTGTGGTGATTGATCCACAAGACGGCGAACTCAACGGTGTGAGCTACGAGCGCCGCGCACTCGTTGGCAATCTCTGGACCGATCCATTGGGCCGCTTGTGGTGCTTTTTTGATCAAAGCATCGGCTACTTTGATGGTCGCTGCGGCGACTGGTATATCCGCTGCGATAATCCCGATGCAGCCGAGCCAAAGTGGACTGCGCCTGTGCGCTTTGCTGATGGTTGCACGCTGAACAAACCGACCGTGCTCAGCAATGGCGACTGGCTGCTACCGGTGGCGCTCTGGACTCGCGACCGCATGGGAGGTCCGGGCGTGGACAAGGAAGCGCACAAAGACCTCGATGTGATCCGTATGGCGAATGTCTTCGCTTCGACGGACCAAGGTAAATCATGGACGCGTCGCAGTGGTGTGGCGTTTCCGCGCACGGACTTCGACGAGCACATGATTGTGGAGCGCAAGGACGGCAGCCTTTGGATGCTGGCGCGCACGAAGGACGGCATCAGCGAAAGCACTTCCAACGACAAAGGCATGACCTGGAGCGAGCCGCAGCCGAGCAGGATTCAGAATCCCAGTGCCCGCTTTTTCATCCGCCGCCTCGCGAGTGGGAAACTCATCCTCGTGAAGAATGGGCCGATCAATGTGCGCCTGCCGAATCGGACGAACATGAAAGCCTTTCTTTCCGATGATGACGGCAAGACCTGGGGCAAAGGACTGCTCATCGATGATCGCGCTTCAGTCTCGTATCCCGATGGTTTTCAGGCTCCGAATGGCGACATCCACATCCTCTATGATTGGAACCGCCACACCGATGCCGAGATCCTGCACACAAAGTTCACAGAGGCTGATTTCCTGCCTCGAAAACCCGCGCCACTTGAACCGCTGGATCACAACAAGCCTCGTGCCACCAACGCAGCGCCTGTCTTTACGCCAAAGAAGACCGTCGTGAACAAAGCCCACGCCCCCCATTTACCGAAGTCGATCAAGCCTGATCCGAAATGGACCGCACAGGCTGCCGAGGACGCGAAGCAGGACTTCAAGAGCATTCCTTATGATGGCATCACGCCGAATAAGATGGTCTGTGACACGACTTTGCGCGAACTGCCTGACGGCTCGTGGATTCTCTTCATCCTGGCCGGCGGCGACACCGAGCCCTCGCCACTGAACTACACCGGCGTGACACGAAGCACGGACATGGGCAAGACTTGGACGCCGCTGGCCCCGTTCGATGTAGGCTTCCCGCGCGAGGGCGAAACCATCGGCCAAGGCCCAACGGAGCTCATGATCACAGGCCAGCGCTCGACGTTGT
Organism: Verrucomicrobiaceae bacterium; assembly: GCA_947463285.1. GTDB lineage: Bacteria > Verrucomicrobiota > Verrucomicrobiia > Verrucomicrobiales > Verrucomicrobiaceae > Prosthecobacter. Next base: position 6,687 of record CANHTV010000165.1, read on the forward strand.
TTTTCTCCACTCACTCGAAGCATTGGGCAAACGATTGGCGCTCGTGGTATCTCACCAGCGATGACTCGTTCAAGACCTGGAGCAAACCCATCGAGGTCCCCGGCCGCCTCAAGGAGCGCACCTTCATCCGCAAGCACATCGTCTGTAAAGATGGTCGCCTCATGATTCCCTTCCAGCACTATATTGGGCCTGATGACGAGCAGGACAAAGCGCCGCTTGACCGCTCCTTCACGAACCCGCGCAATGGCGTGCTCATCAGCAGCGACGGCGGCAAAACGTGGAGTGAGCACGGCAACATTCGCCTCACGCCGAACAGCCGCTACTTCGGCTGGGCGGAGAACGATCTCTTTGAGCATCCTGACGGCCGCATCACCATGGTCATCCGTGCCGATGGTCTGGGCGGCTTACTTTACAAAGCGGTGTCCAAGGATGGTGGCAAGACGTGGCCCGAATTCGCCAGCGTCACCGAGATACCAAATCCCGGCAGCAAGACCACGCTTTACAACCTCGGTGGCGACAGCGTCGCCATCCTGCACAATCCGAACAGCAAGCACCGCAGCCCCATGGCGCTGTGGATCAGCTTTGATGGCATGAAGACCTGGCCCTACCAGCGTGTGCTTCAGCAAGAGTCCGTGGACGGCCCGAAAGGTCGCATGAACTACCCGGACGGCTTCGTGAGCAAAGACGGCCAGTGGCTGCACTTCGCCTTCGACGAAAACCGCCACCGCGCCGTACATTACTCGGCAAAGTTACCCCCTTTGAAGTAGCTCGAATGACATCAGATGCCTGCTGTCAGCCCCTATCCGCACTGATGAGGTGAGTGGATGTACCGAGAAGATATTTTGGAGGCCTCTGCATTCTCATAATCTCTGCCGTGTAGCTATTAAAGATGTTTATTTTTGCAATATCGTACCGCAACTGCTGGACCGATGGGCAG
>CANHTV010000166.1 GCA_947463285.1 Verrucomicrobiaceae bacterium
GGCATTGGCGGCCTCCGCAAAAGAAGCAAAGCCGGCTGAAATCATCGCCCGCATCGGCGGATGCGGAATGAGACGCAGGGTGATTTCCGTGACAACACCGAGCATTCCCTCACTGCCAACCATCAGGCCTACGAGATCAAAACCGGTCTTGTTTTTGTGACAGCGGCCTCCCGCTCTGATGATGCTGCCATCGGCCAAAACAGCCTCCAACCCGAGCACGTAATGGCGCGTCACTCCGTATTTCAAACAACGCGGACCACCTGCGTTCGTAGCCACGTTGCCACCGAGACTGCACTCTTTCAGCGACGCCGGATCAGGTGGATAAAACCAGCCCAGTTTGCGCACGGCGCTTTGCAATTCACCCGTGATCACACCCGGCTCCACAACAGCCACGCCATCTTCGAGCGTGATTTCCCTGATGCGATTCATCTTCGCCACAGACAAGGCAATACCGCCATTGACTGGCACACAACCACCGACATAGCCAACACGAGCCCCCTGGGCAGTCACTGGAATGCGCTGTTCATTGGCATAACGCAGCGTTTTGGAGACATCCTCCGTGGACTGGGCATGAACCACGACCTGCGGCGGATTGGCTGCAAACCATTTGTCCGTGCTGTGAATGCTGAGGTCGGAGTCCGAGACTGACACGCGGTCAGCTCCGAGAAGGGTGATGAGATCATTTGCCAGCGAGGCCATGGCACACCCTGAATGCGGAGCGCTGCAAGAGCAAGTGATGCAGGTTATTCCTGACATGAAGATCAAAATCCGTCCGCCTCATGACAATCTTCGCCGCAGTCTCCCGTAGTAATGCGGACTCTTCCCATGCACACGCCGCTTTTCCGTCCCTCGATGGATCGCCGGGCCTTCCTCACGGCCTCGACGATAGGTCTGGCGTCTCTGGGTTTCAAAGATGCCTCGAGGGCCACGACAGGTTCATCTGTCGCCGCGCCCACGCTCGCGAAGCCCGCGAAATCGACAGTTCTCTTCTTCCTCTGTGGAGGCTCCTCCCACATCGACATGTGGGACATGAAGCCAAACGCGCCGCTGGAGTATCGCGGCGAGTTCAAACCCATGCGCACCACGGGAGATGACATCATGCTCTGCGAGCATCTGCCGTTGCTCTCGAAGCAGGCACATCGCTTCGCCATGGTTCATGGCGTAACGGATGGAGGCCGGGCCACGGGCGATCACCACGCAGGCTATTATTACAATCTCACCGGGCACGCGCCTGATCCTACTTTCAAACAACAGGGCAACGACCGCCGTCCTTATCCCGAAGACTGGCCCTACATGGGCAGCGTGGTGGCGATGAAGCGCCCACAGCATCCCTCGCTGCCATCGCTCATCACCCTGCCGCACAAGCCAAGTAAGCTGCCCTTCACGCGCCCAGGCCAGTTCGCGGGTCGCATCGGCATGGAGTTCGATCCGTTTATCCTCAATGGCAGCTTCGATGAGCCGCTGAACTTCGCCGCGCCTACGATCTCCATGTCAGGCGGCATGTCATCAGCACGGATGCAGGATCGGAAGTCGCTACTTGGCGCCATGAATGATGCACGTCGTGATCTCGATCATGAGATGGCCATCCAAAACTACGCCAAGCAGCAGGAGCGCGCCTTTGATCTGCTCTCATCCAGCAGCACGACGAATGCCTTCGACATCCAATCTGAATCAATGGCACTGCGCGAGCGCTACGGTCAGGACGTCAACGGCATGAGCCTGCTCATGGCCCGACGCATGGTCGAGGCCGGAGTGCCCTTTGTGACCGTCTTTTGGAAGGAAGACGAAAGCCTGCACAAGAAGTGCAAAAGCGCTGGTGGCTGGGACACTCATGGCAATAACTTCAACTGCCTGCGCGAGAACCTCCTGCCGCAGTTCGACCGCTGCTTTTCCGCCTTCCTGGAAGACCTTTCTTCACGTGGATTGCTCGATGAAACGCTCGTGCTCGTCACCAGCGAGATGGGCCGTATGCCGAAGGTCGGAGATCGCCGCAGCGGTGGTGTCGGCGGAGCGGGTCGCGATCATTGGACGGCTTGCATGAGCGTGCTGATGGCAGGTGCTGGCATCCAGGGTGGGCGGGCCGTGGGCGAGACAGATGCCCGCGCAGAGTATCCGAAAGACCGCCCCATCTACCCCGAAGACATCACCAAAACGGTCTATTACGCCATGGGCATCGACAACCTCGAAGCCCACGACCGCCTCGGCCGCGCCTACAACCTCCTCGATGAGGGCAAGCCTCTCACGGAGCTGTTTGGTTAATCGGTCTTCTTTGATTTATGCATCGCCACATCCTCGCTGCCCTGTCGCTCGCCGCCACCCTTCAAGCCGAGGACTGGCCGCAGTTCCGGGGCGTCAATGCGAGTGGAGTCTCCTCCTCAAAGAAACTGCCGTTGGAGTTCTCGGCTGAAAAGAACGTCGCGTGGAAAGCGCGGCTCGGCGATGGCGTGGGCTCTGCCATCGTGAAGAACGGAGTCGTCTTTGCCACTGGCATGGCGGGTGAAATGAAGGCAGCGGTGCTTGCTCTCGACGCAGCCACGGGCGAGGTAAAGTGGCGCGCGGAGTTTGAAACCGGCACGCTCCCACGCATCACGCCGCCGAACAGTCACGCGTCGTCCACCCCCACCACGGATGGCGAGCACGTGTATGTCCACTTCAGCACCATCGGCTTACTGGCCTTTGATTCGGCCACGGGCAAAGAGGCGTGGCGCTACTCCATGCCGCGTCCGGCTTATCTCATGGACTGGGGCGCGGCAACATCGCCCATCGTGCATGATGGCATGGTCATCTTTTGTCAGGACGACGACCTCGCGCCCTTCCTCGTCGCCGTCGATGCAAAGACGGGTAAAGAGAAGTGGAAGACCCTGCGCAAAGACATGCTCGCGGGCTACGCGGTGCCCGTGATCTGCAAAGGCGACATCGTCGTGGCCGGCAGCGGCAAGATGAAAGGCTACGATCCCACCACCGGCGCCGAAAAGTGGACCTGCAACACGCTGCTACGAACCATCATGGTCACGCCCATCGTGCAGGACGACATCATCTACATCGCCGTGCAAAGCTACGGCGACAGCACCCGCACGCTGAAACATGCGCTGCTCGAATGGCTCGACACGAATCAGGACAAGATCCTCTCCCGCGATGAGACACCGAAGGAATTTCACGAGCGCTTCGATGCCTCCGACAAGAACGGCGATAAGATGATCGGCCCCGAGGAGATCGACACGGCCTTCCAGTCGCCCGACAACATGGCCGCTGGTGGAAACATCATCCAGGCCATCAAAGGCGGCGGCAGTGGCGATGTGACGAAGACACATCTGCTCTGGAGCATCGACCCCAAGACACCGTCGAACCTTTCCTCGCCGCTGCTCTACAACGGCCGACTCTACCTCGTGAAAAGCGGTGGCATGTCGAGCTGCTACGACGCGAAGGACGGCAAGTCGCTCTGGGATCGCACACGCCTCGGTAACTTTGGCGACTACTTCGCCTCCGCTGTCGCTGCGGATGGCAAAGTCTATGTCGCAGGCAAGAACGGATTCATCGTCGTGCTCGAAGACGGCCCTGAATTGAAGGTGCTCGGCAAAAACGACATCGGCGAAGAGATCATCGCCACACCGAGCATCGCTGATGGTCGCCTCTTCATCCGCACACGCGAAAACCTCTTCTGCATCGCCAGCGGCGCATCGGGTGCGGCTCAGGCCGACGCAAATACGAAGACGCAAAGCCTGGAAATCGTTTCTCGTCCCGTCAGTGGTTCACGTGTTTGGAATGGCTACACCGGCAACGCGATGGGTCAGGAGTCATGGACCGATGCCGAACTCGATCAGCGTCTCGAACAGCTCAAGAAACTCAACTACACCGCCATCGCCATACCGAACAAGATCCAGCCGTTTGCCCCGATCCTAGTCGATGGTGACACCGCCGGCCGCAAAGCTTTCGCAGGTGCCAAAACCTTTGCGAATCCCGATGTGGCTGCCATCACGGCACGACTTCGTGAAAAGGCTGCAAAGCTCGGCTTCGAAGTCCTCGAGGCCAAGCCTGCCCAGGGCTCCGTGCTTCCGCATCTGGAGTTCTCGGATGAAAAATCACTGAGTGATCTCGTCACGCCCATGTGTGGTGAGGGCGTTGCCGAGCGCATGTGGCTCGGCTTCCAGGAGATTGCCAAAGCAAACGAACTCATCGCGAAGCATGACCCAAGACTCGGCATCCCAGCGCCTGACATGCTGACACGGCATCTGAACTCCAAAGAGGCGCTGCCCGAATGGCTCACGCAGGTGAAGACGCACTACTTGAACGCCATGAACGAGATGTATCGTGCCAACACGCGTGCTCGCGAAGGCAGTCGAAGCCTCACGCTGTATCACGCGAAGAAGCTGGAGTTCACCTTCCACTTCATCAATTGCATCGAAAGCCTCTACAAAGCTCATGAGCCCACCACGCGCTCCGAGTCTTTGGTTGCCGCCGTCGAGTCCATCTACAACGCCCTGAACGCCTACGCTGATGCCGCCCGCGATTCCGGTGACCGCGGTGCCATCGCGCTGCTGAATGAGCATGGTTATCGCGTGCTGGCTGAACTCAAAGCCAATTGACTCATGTCTGTTCTTGATCGCTTCAATCTCACCGGACGTTGTGCCTTGATCACCGGCGGCTCGCGTGGGCTGGGTTTGGAAATGGCGCGAGCACTCGGTGAAGCCGGTGCTCAAGTCATCATTGCCGGATCAAATGCCGACCATCTGCACAAAGCCTGCGAGGACTTGTGCAGCGAGGATTTACACGTCACCTCGATCCAAGCCGACCTCTCGAAACCTGAAGAAGCCGAGCGTCTCTGCGATGTCTTGCTGCGTGATCACGCGCCCATCGACATGCTCATCAACAACGTTGGCGGTCGCCGCATCAACATACCCACGGAGGATCTGGCACTTGAAGACTGGCAGCGGATCATGGATCTGAATCTGACGCAGGCCTTCATCCTCACGAAGCGCCTCGGTGGCGCGATGATCCCGCGCAAATGGGGCCGCATCATCAACATCGCTTCCATCAACGCCCTCTGGCCCGGCAAAGCGATGCGCGGGCGCAGTTACGAGGCCTCCAAAGGCGCACTGACCATGTTCACGAAGGCAGTCGCCGCCGATTGGGCCGCGCATGGCATCACCGTGAACGCCATCGCACCGGGCCCGTTTTTGACAGACGCGAACCGTCGCTGGATCGACGAGAAGCCGGAGTTCGAGGGCGAAGTGGCCACCAGCATCCCCATGGGCCGTTGGGGTAGTCCCGAAGAGATCGGCCCACTCGCCCTCTACCTTGCCAGCGATGCCAGCAGTTATATGACGGGCAGCGTGCTCGTCATTGATGGTGGAAAGTTGTTGTGGTGAGATTTGAACAAACGCCACCCGTGTCGGCCAGTTTAACCGCATTTTCTGGCTCACCTATGGCAAGGGCGATACTTTAGGGTTTACGGCGCGCTGCGAGACCTGTTCACGTAAGATCGAGGTGGAACCCACAGATTTTCAAGCCTTTTGCCGCAAGCGGAAGACACCATTGCCTGAAATGATCGATCAAACCATCCCTGCATGGACTCCTGGTGGCTCTGTGGAGATGGCCAAGGAAAAATGGCTTTGGCTGATCAAGGCCCCCTTACCTCGCTTTAACGTGAGTGCACGGGATCGCCTGATGAATGGTGGCTCAATGGACGGTCGCGCTTGGCTGGCGCTGCTAGGCATTGTGTCTTGCGGGTATCTCAGCACGCTAATTACACCAATGAACGAATGGACGAGGGCCCATCAGGGCAGCATCGTTGCTGGGGTTTTGGGTCTGCCGATGCTGTGGTTGATCGTCGAGTTGAGCATGGTCAAAAGCCGCTTTTTCCGCACGAGCATCCTGCCGATGCCCGTGGCAGAACTACAGCCGCTAATGCCAAGCTCTGAGGAGGTTACCGAAATCTTCCGGCGTTTCAAAAAGTGCGGCTATCACCTCACAAGTTTCACCAGTGCTAAATAGAGTTGAAGGCTAACACTAGCGGTTCAAATCCAAACGATGCCATGCCGTCTTACGCCACAAAATAGAGAAGGAACAGGTGATTCAGCAACTGGTCGATGTCCTGGTGACGGAAGAAATGATTCCAAACATCATTTCAGTTGCTTAGATGACCTCAAACTCAAGATTGATGAAATGAGTTTCTGGTTCTGGCTGTAGTTTTGGTTTCATGTCCGCGACGCAATCATCTCTCTCCAAGCACCCACTCCGTGGCGTCCTGCCAGTATTTCAAACCCCCTGGTTAGAGGATGAGACACTCGATCTCGAAACGCTCGAGCGTGAGATTGCATGGCTTTACGACTGTGGGGCGAATGGAATCGTGATGGCGATGGTGTCGGAGACGCTGAGGCTGGACACGGAGGAGCGGGAACAATTGGCGGTTGCCGCATGCCGATTTGGCAAACAACGCGGTGTGGTGGTGATCAGTGTGGGGGCGGAGTCCTCGAAAGTCGCAGAGCGCTATGCGCGACATGCCGAAACCGTGGGCGCGGATGCCGTGATGGCGATCCCGCCGGTTTCCATCGGCATCGGCGAGAGCGAACTGCTGACGTATTACACGCGTATCATTGAGGCGATTCGCATTCCGGTGATCGTACAGGATGCGAGCGGGTATGTGGGCAAACCGATGCCAATCGCGATGCAGGCGCGGCTTCTTGACGAGTTTGGCCCGGAGCGCGTGCAATACAAGCCAGAGGCGAGTCCCATCGGCCCGAAACTGAGCGAACTCCGCGATGCGACGAAAGGTCGTGCACGTGTGTTTGAAGGCACAGGCGGTATTGCTTTGGTGGATTCGTTCAAGCGCGGCGTCGTTGGCACGATGCCAGGCGCAGATTTGATTCGCGGCCTCGTGCCGCTTTGGCAAGCGCTCGAAGCAGGCGATGCGGAGAAGGCGGATCGCATTCATGGGCCACTCTCCGCCTTGATCTCCATGCAGACGAGCCTCGACGGCTTTCTGGCAGTGGAGAAGCATTTGCTGAAGCGGCAGGGCATTTTCATAAACACACTCGTGCGTGGTCCAGTGGGCTTCAAACTCGATGCGGAGACGACACGCGAGGTCGAGCGTCAGTTTGACCGGATGATCGCCGCAACAGCGTAACCTCATCATGATCATCGACGTCCACTCCCACGCCTGGAACTTTCCTGCCGACTTTTCAGAAGACTTCATTCATCAAGCGGGTCGGGCGCGGCCGGGAGTGAAGGTGGACATGAGCGCGACCTATGAGGCGTATCGCGCGACGGCTCCGGAGGACACGAGGACGATTGTGTTTGGCGGAAAGGCGCGATTCAGCGGCCTGTGGGTGGATGACCAGACGGTGGCGGAGTATGTGGCGCGGGATGCGCGGCGGTTGATCGGCTTTATGGCGCTGGATCCGACGCAGGAGCGATGGGAGCGCGAGATGCGCATGGGCTGCGAGGAACTGGGACTGCGCGGGATCAAGCTGATGCCAATGTATGCGGGCTTCAGTCCGGATGATCCAAAACTGGAGCCGCTATGGCAATATGCGGAGAAAAACGGCCTGCCAGTGCTACTCCACATGGGCACGACGTTTATCACGCAGGCACCGCTGGCTTTCACC
>CANHTV010000167.1 GCA_947463285.1 Verrucomicrobiaceae bacterium
CGGGTGGGTGATGGTGATCCCGCGCTGCTGCCAAAGTCACCAACCCAGGATGGCGACGGCGGAGTTGAGAAAAACGGCCATTCCAGCCTCTCAAGTATTCTTCATTGAAATGGGATGCCGTGCTGCAAACAAGGGCCTGGATGAGTAGCGCTTGCGCAGCCAGTCACAGAGCCAAACTGAGGTCAGGAAAATGGCGAACTTCCCGATCTAACTAAAAGCCGCCCATTCGAGAATCGAACGGGCGGCAAACCAATCAAAGAGAGCGGGTATAATGATGGCTCAATCAAGCTTGTACGATTGAGCGGACAACCTGTAACACGGGCTCACACCAGACACTCTGCGATCTGGACGGCATTCAGCGCGGCTCCTTTGAGGAGTTGATCACCGACGACCCAGAAGGCGAGGCCGTTGTCGAGGGCGCAGTCCATGCGGAGGCGGCCGACGGCGCAGTTGTCGCGGCCCGCGATGTCGAGGGCGAGCGGATACTGCTTGTTCGCGGGATCGTCGATTACGTCGAGGCCGGGGGCTTTGCTGAGAATTTCACGTGCATCGGCGACGGTGATGGGCTTTTCAAACTCGGCACTGATGCTGATGCTGTGAGCGCGGAAGACGGGGATGCGCACGCAGGTCACGGAAGCGCGGAAGTCCGGGTGATGCATGATCTTGCGGCCTTCATTCTCCATCTTCATCTCTTCCTTCGTGTAGCCGCTCTCGAGGAACGAATCGACATGAGGGATGGCATTGAAGGCGATCTGGTGAGGATAGACGGTAGACTTTGACTCAAGCTTCGCGGCATCCCATGCACGATTCTCAGCCGCCCATTCGCGGGACTGTTTGGCGAGTTCTTCAATGGCCTGAGCGCCCGTGCCGGAGACGGCCTGGTAGCTGCTGGCAAAGATGCGCTTCACACCGAAGGCCTGATGCAGCGGATACAGCGCCATCAGGGAGATGGCGGTGGTGCAGTTTGGGTTCGCGATGATGCCTTGGTGGCCTTTCACATCGGCGGCGTTGATCTCAGGCACCACGAGCGGCACGGTCGGGTCTTGGCGGAAGTAGGAGGAGTTATCCACCACCACGGCACCGGCTTTCACCGCATGCGGGGCGAAGTCACGTGAGATGCCTCCACCCGCGCTGAATAGCGCGATGTCCACGCCAGCAAAGCTGTCTGCTGTGAGTTCCTTGATGGTCACGTCCTCACCTTTGAATTTCATCTTCTTTCCGGCGCTGCGGGCACTGGCGAGAAGGGTGAGCTGGCCGACGGGGAATCCGCGCTCTTCGAGGCAGCGCAGCATTTCCACTCCCACCGCTCCGGTGGCACCGACGACGGCGACGTGTTTGAGGTTACTCATGGTTGGTTCGTTGTTTTTGGTTTGGGACAAAAGGGGGAGCAGACTAGAGTTGATCCCCGCGAATGCAAGAGGTGTGGCATGCTGAAAAAGCTATTTTTCGAGGAAGATTTTCAGCCCCTGATGCCAGCATTGCCAATCATGACCACCTTCGATTTCGCTGAAGCTATCCATGGTTAGAAAGGCCTCGGCAAGCTGACGATTGCTAGCCAGAAGTCGATCCTTACGACCTGTGATCATTTTGATGGGCATGGGCGGGCCGCCATGAGGAAGCCAGTTTTTTTGCATCTCGGCCCAGAGCTTTTTCATGGCTTCATCTTTGTTTTTGGGGACGATTTCTCCCGGTTGCCATTGCCTGATGCCGCCTGCGGCCCGGATTTCAGACATGAGTGCATCACTCCCGACAAAAGGGGAGAGCAGCAGCACCTCCTGCACTTCTTTTGGGTGAATCAAGGCCGTCATGAGCGCTCCGAGTCCACCCATGGAAACTCCCACCAGTGTCACTCGCTGGCCTTTTTTTCGCGCAGGCTGGATGATCTCCTCATGCAGGCACTGAGGCATGAGGCGAGCTGCATAATAACCAAGATGCAGATCCGGTACGATGATCTCAGCCTGCGGGTGATGCCGCTGGATCAAATCGACGAGACCATATCGCGCAAACTCCTCGGGATGGCTGTGGCGGCCTGGCAGTAAAATGAAGAGTTCCTGAGCCTTGCCGTTGGTCATCCCATAGCGCTGAGTGCGTAAAGGGCGAGTGGCTGGCGGCAGAAAAATGCGGCAACTGGGCAGGCTGAGACCCAAGGTGAGCCAGCCAAGCTGAGTGAAAAAGGTGCTGCGTGTCATGAACGGATGCTCTACGAGGCTGATGCCCATGCCGTGCCTGCTTTCGTTTTCTTTCTTGAAAGACACACTCCAGCCAGTAAAGAAGCGCTCCCTCGCGCCTGGTCGCTTCTGGCGTTTTTTTGACTCGTTGACATACTCTTGACTCATTTCCCCTTTATCATGAACAAAGCCCTCCTCGCTCAAGCTGCCAATGAAGCCCGTGGTCTCGCCATGGATGCCGTCCACAAGTGTTCCTCCGGCCACCTCGGCCTGCCACTCGGTGCCGCCGACATTGGCGCTGTCCTTTTTGGCGAAACGCTCCAGTGCGACCCAGCTGATCCGAAATGGCTGAATCGCGACCGATTCATCCTCTCCGCCGGTCACGGCTCCATGTTCATCTACTCCTGGCTGCACCTCAGCGGTTATGCTGTGAGCATTGATGATGTCGCGAAGTTCCGCGTCCTGCATTCCATCACACCCGGCCATCCAGAGTTCCATGAAACTCCAGGCGTCGAGTCCACCACTGGGCCTCTCGGTCAGGGCGTTGGCAATGCCGTCGGTTATGCGCTTAGCGGCAAGATGGCTGCGGCGAAGTATAACACCGCCGACCACAAGATCATCGACAACCACATCTTCGCCCTCGCTGGCGACGGCTGTCTCCAGGAAGGTGTCGCCCGTGAAGCTGTCGCCTTTGCCGCTCATAACCAGCTCGACAACCTCATCGTCCTCTTTGACTCCAACGACGTTACCCTTGACGCCATGGCCAAGGTCACGCAGAGCGAGGACACCCAGGCGCTCTACACCGCCCTCGGTTGGGACGCTGTGACCATCGACGGACATGACCTCGATGCCATCAAGGCCGCGATCGAATCGGCCAAAGCCGCCGACAACGGCAAGCCCAAGATCATCATCGCCAAGACCATCATCGGCAAAGGCATCCCAGAAGTCGCTGGCACCGCCAAGGGCCACGGCGAAGGTGGAGCCAAGTTTGTCGATTCCGCCAAAAAGGGCCTCGGCATCCCTGAGGGCACCCATTTCTACGTCAGCGATGAAGTGAAAGCCTACTTCGCCGATCTCGCCGCCAAGCGCGCCGCCGCTCATGCCGAGTGGAACAAGACCTTCACCGCCTGGGCTGCTGCCAATGCTGGTCTCGCCGCCGAACTCGATGCCACCCGCAACGGCAGCCTCTGCGCCACCGAATTGCTGAAAAGCATCCCCGAGTATCCTGCCGAAGGGAAAGCCGCTACGCGCAACAGCGGTGGCGAGATCCTCAATCACCTCGCTAAAGCCGTGCCGCAGCTCATCACTGGCAGCGCTGATCTTTTTGGCTCTACGAAGAACTACATCGCCGGCGGTGGCGACTTCTCCGCCAGCAACCGCGCGGGCCGCAACATCTGGTTTGGCATCCGCGAGCACGCCATGGGCGCGATCTGCAACGGCATCGCCTACGATGGCCTCTTCCTCGGAAGCTGCGCCACCTTCCTCGTCTTTGCCGACTATTGCCGCCCGAGCATCCGCATTGCCGCTCTGGCCAAACTGCCTGTCACCTATATTTTCACGCACGACTCCGTCGGTGTCGGTGAAGACGGCCCCACTCACCAGCCCGTCGAGACCGTCAGTGGTCTGCGCGTCATCCCAAACCTCGACGTCATCCGCCCCGGCGATGCCGAGGAAGCCGCTGGCGCCTTCGCCGCCGCCTTCAGCCGCAATGACGGCCCGACCCTGCTCGCTCTCAGCCGTCAGGATCTGCCTCATCAAGGTGGAGTTAGCGCCGCGACTCGTCGTGAAGGCACGCTCAAAGGTGGTTATATCCTCGTAAAGGAAACCGCCCCTCTCGAAGCCATCGTCATCGCCACCGGTTCCGAAGTTCAGTGGGCCGTCGAAGGTGCCAAAGCCAAGCCCGGCGTACGTGTTGTCTCCATGCCTTGCATGGAACGCTTCGACCGCCAGAGCGCCGAGTATCGCGAAAGCGTGCTCCCCGCCGCCTGCACCAAGCGTGTCGCCATCGAAGCCGGTGTCTCCGGCCTCTGGTGGAAATACGTCGGCACTCAGGGCCAGATCATCGGTATCGACCGCTTCGGCATGAGCGCCCCCGGCAACACCGTCTTCAAAGAACTTGGCATCACCGGCGAAGCCGTCGCGAAGGCGCTGGCTTGATTTAGCTGGCGAAAACAAAGTTGCGTGACCTAGCCCATCACTTACAAACTTAATCTCTTCACCGTTACACCCGTAGGCGGGCACTATCGGCCTCCCGTTGCGCAAGCGACGGGAGGTTTGTTGTTTTAAGCATTCGACTAATCCATGATCCCCACCATCAACCTGGGCCGCGAGAAGGTGTGCAAGTGGCGTGAACAAACACCTAGTCGAGGACTCAGCATTGAGTGCGTGCCATCACGCCGATCATCTGAGAAATTGTCTGATCACTTTGGCATCAGCAATCCCGGAAATAAAATCTTCGAAGAATTCGGCATCATTGGTGAATCGGTTGCCATGGCTATGAAGTGATTTGAGCCACTAGCCTGGATGATTCATGAGCCTCCTACTGTAAACGCTGGAAAGCCCATGCCTACGGCGTTTGGCTTGTTTTGAAAGGCATCAAGCATTGACCAATGCACTGTGCCTTTCAAAGCCTGCGCCCGCCTTGCATCCATGGGCTTTGCAGCGTTTTCGCGACGTAGTTCATGAATCATCCAGCCTAGAGAAATAAAACGGGCCGGGATTATTTCCCGGCCCGCTTTTTATTGTGCCCTGGCGTCTGCGGCAATTGAGTTACTTGCGGTCACATTTGCGAATGCCTGAAAACTTACGTCCGCACTTTTGGGGCACCTTGACCTTACCACTTCACCGTCGCACCCAGGATGGCGTTGAAGCCTGATTCGTTGGAGCCGGAGCCGGTGTAGCGGTATTGCTCGTTGCCGAGGTTTTCGAGGGAGACGTTGACGCCGAAGTTCTTTGTGATCTCCCAGCCGCCGCGCAGGGTCAGGATCGTGAAGCTAGGGTTGCCTTCAGGAGGAATGCGCTGCGTATCGCGCAGGTCGGAGTTGTTCATGCGATTATAATGCGACTGCCCCAGTGCCAAAAACTCGGACCACAGGCGGCGGTCGGTGGACTGCCAGCGGATGCCAGTGCGCCACATGAAGGGCATGACGCGGCTGAGGGGCTCGATGGCGAGTGTGTCGGTGTTTCCTACAAACTGATCCACGCGGCCCTCTGTCCAGGTCACTTGGCCGAAGGCGGTCCAGTTTGGGGTGAAACGATACTCGCCCGCCAGCTCGATGCCCTGCATGTAGCCATCACCGCCGTTCTTTTTCTCCACGACCAGATTACCGTCGATGACCTCACCTGTGGCGCGGCGGATGATCATGTTGTCGATCAGGGTGTAAAAGTAGCCCAGGCTGCCAGTGAAGCGCTCGGTGTTGGCTTTGAGACCGATTTCAAAATTCACAAACTCCTCAGGCTTCAGGCCTGGAGACGATAGTTCCAGCTCGCCAGAGCGCGCGATGTCAAGACGGGAGAGATCGGAGAGATTGGGGGAGCGAAAGCCTTGGGAAACTCCGGCAAAGGCGTGGTAGCGATCTTTTTCATCGAGGTCGATGACGACACGGCCGCTGGCGGAAAAGTTCTGCCAATCGTCGCGGAAGCTATCTTCTTCACGAGCGGTGCTTTTGTCATCAAACCGGCCCACATCGGCGCGGGCGTAGGTGTAGCGGCCGCCCAGGCTGAAATGCACGCGGTCATTGAGATCGATTTCATCGCTGAGATAGAGGCCAAGCAGGTGATACCCCGAGTCATCGCCCACCGGACCTTGGACGCCTTCGGATTTAAAGCTGCCATCCAAGAGGTGACGCTGGCTGCCGCTGTTCACCCAGTCGTGATAATAATCGATGCCATAAGTAAGGCGCCCCAAAGGCGACTGGCTTTGAAATTGCAGGTCGAGGCCCAGGGTCCAGACTCGGGTTTGCAGGTAATCTTGGCGGTTACTAGCCGCAGCGCGGATGCGGTGCTCATCTTCCGTCATGGATTGCAGGGAGACAGTGAAGCTGGCGCTCTGGATCATGCCGTCCAGATCCTCACCTGCCAGACGGATGTAGGAAAGGCTGCGTGCCTGATCATACGCGCGCTTCAGGTCCCCACCGATTTCGGTGCCTTCGTAGGAGATGCCATAGATCGTGGAGTGCGTGCGCCAGACCTCATTCTGCTGGAGTTGCTGATGCACGGCAGTGAGAGTCCAGTTTGGGTCTAAACTCACATCAAGGCGGATGTCGTAGGCCCACTCATCGTAGCCCGTGTAGGGTTGTTCACCCAGGATGGGGTCACGGGTGTTGCCAAACTCCTTCAGGCTGGCTCCGAGATGCAGTCCCCACTGGCCGGCTTCGCCGAATTGGAATTCCTGACGCATCACACTGCTGGAGTCGCCCGTCGAGCCTCGGTAGGAGGTGAGGCCGTGGAAGAAGAAGCCCGGTTCTTCATTCAGGTAATTCGTGCCTTTGGTAAACATGTTCAGTGTGCCGCCGATGGCATCGCTGCCATACAAGACACTGCCCTGACCGGGGACAAGCTCGATGCGCTGGATGGCTGCGGCGTCGATCGTATTCCAGTATTGGTTAGGGCCTTCACGGAAGATAGAGTTGTTAAAGCGCACACCGTCGATCAGCGCCAGATTGCGGAAACCGGTGAACCCACGGATAAAGGGCGAGCCCTGACCGTTGGAGGTCTTCTGCACATGCACACCGGGCAGCTCACGCAGCGCTTCAGGCAAGGTACGGGCTTGCCTTTCGGCCAGTTCCTTGGCACTCAGTGTTCGGACTTGCGCCGGGACTTTCTGGGTATCCGTGGCTGTACGAGTGGCCGTGACAACGATTTCCGGAAGTTCGTCTGCAGCAGTCAGGATCTGACTCAGGGAGAGGAATAAGATGAGTGTGGGGCGCATAGTTGCGATAAAAGATTAAGGTAAGAGTCAAGATCACGCTGATCAGGATTCTTTCTTGGGGGGATGAAGCTGTTTTCAGTCGAAATCATTCGCGAAGTGATTCTGGCCTTAACTTCGAACGGCATTTAAAACGGCTTGGGAGGGATTTGATTGCTTATCGGATCTACCCAGCAACTCCGCTCTCAGTGGCTTTCAGTTTTCTCGGGCAGGCGCTGAAAGCGGGTGCTTTTCGCGAGCAGGTAGTAGTAACCAAAGACGCTGCTGAGCAGGAGCAGGATCGCGAGCAGCACCCAGAATCCGGGTATCCAGGGCGGTTGGAGTCTGGGGCGTGCCATGGCGGGGTAGGGGACGGCGGTTTAAAGTCGGGCGGCCAGGGTCGCGACGCTGTTTTTCAGCAGGGTGAGCCCGGCTTCCTGACTTTTCTCAGGGTGAAACTGCACGGCCATGAGTTTTTCTTTGGCGATGCCGGAGATGAAGGGCACGCCGTAATCCGTGC
>CANHTV010000168.1 GCA_947463285.1 Verrucomicrobiaceae bacterium
ACGAACTTCGCCATGCTCATCCCGCCGGATCATTTCGCCAGCAAGGGCTGGAAAGTGTGGACCGTGGGCGATGACATCGCCTGGCTGAAACCTGGTCCTGATGGCCGACTCTATGCCATCAATCCCGAGGCTGGCTTCTTCGGCGTGGCTCCTGGCACGAGCGATCACACAAACCCGAACGCCATGGCCTCGCTGCGGAAGAACACCATCTTCACTAACGTCGCACTCACCCCGGATGGCGGTGTTTGGTGGGAAGGCATGACGGATACGCCGCCTGAGAAATGCACCGACTGGCAGGGCAATCAGTGGACGCCTGAGATCGCGAAAGAAAAAGGCGTCAAAGCCGCGCATCCAAATTCACGCTTCACCGCGCCAGCGTCTCAGTGCCCCACCATTGATCCTGACTGGGAAAAACCTGAGGGCGTGCCCATCAGCGCCATCATCTTTGGTGGTCGTCGAGCCACCACCATGCCGCTCATTTTCCAAGCCTTTAACTGGAGCGGCGGCGTCTATGCCGGAGCCACCATGGGCAGTGAAATGACCGCTGCCGCTGCTGGCACCATCGGCAAAGTCCGCCGTGACCCGATGGCCATGCTGCCCTTCACTGGCTACAACATGGGCGACTACTTCCGCCACTGGATCTCCATGCAGCGCCGTCTCACCGAGACACCGCGTATTTTCCATGTGAACTGGTTCCGCAAAGGGGCGGACGGCAAATTCCTCTGGCCAGGTTTCAGCGATAACATGCGCGTGCTGAAGTGGATCGTCGATCGCGCCAACGGCCACGGCAAATCCAAGGAAACTCCGGTCGGCTGGGTGCCCCACTACGAGGACATCGACTGGACTGGGCTCGATTTCCCAAAAGAGAAATTCGAAGAACTGCAAGCCTTTGACCGCGCTGCCTGGCGTCAGGAGATCCTCTCCCACGAAGAGCTCTTCCTCGATCTGAAGTCTCATCTTCCGAAGGAACTGATCTACGAGCGCGAGCTGCTCATCTGCCGTATGTGAGGTCTTTACAAGATTTCATCATTGGGAGCGTAGGTTTCCCCGATGAATCTGCCTCGTTTCCTGATCTCGGCTTCCTGTCTTGTCACCCTGACGAGTCAGGCAGATGACGTACAGCGCCCGCTGAACTTCGCCAACGACATCGTGCCCATCCTCACGAAGGGCGGCTGCAATGGTGGTGGTTGCCACGGCAAGGCCAGTGGCCAGAACGGCTTCAAGCTCTCCCTGCTCGGCTTTGAACCGCAGGAAGACTACGAGCACATCGTCAAAGAAGCCCGTGGTCGCCGCATCTTCCCCGCCGCACCGGAGCAGAGCCTGCTTTTGACCAAAGGCACCGCCCAGCTCCCCCACGGCGGCGGCAAGAAGCTCGATCCCAAGTCGGAAGATTATCAGGACCTCGTGCGCTGGATTCGGGAAGGCATGCCGTATGGCAAAGACACGGATCCGAAGATGGCGAGCATCAGCGTCGAGCCATCCAAGCTCACGATGCCGCTCAAAGGCAGCACCAAGCTCAAAGTCACCGCTCACTACAGCGATGGCTCAACCCGCGATGTCACCAAGCGTGCGCTTTATGAAGCCAACGAAAAGGCCATGGCTGAAACCAGCGAGACGGGTGAAGTGAAGCTCTTCGACCTGCCCGGCGATGTCGCCGTGATGATCCGCTATCAGGGCAAAGTCACCACCTTCCGTGCCACCGTGCCACTTGGTGCTCCAGTCGATAAACTGCCGCCTGTCTCGAACTACATCGACGACCTCGTCTTTGCCAAACTGAAGACTATCGGCATGCCCCCCTCCGAGATCTGCGATGACGGCACCTTCATCCGCCGCCTCACGCTCGACATCACCGGACGCCTGCCCACGGCCGAAGAGATGAAAGACTTCATGGCATCGAAAGACGCCAACAAGCGTGCCCAGCTCACGGATCGCCTGCTCGACAGCCCCGAGTATGCCGAATACTTCGCTAACAAATGGAGCGCCCTTTTGCGCAACCAGCGCACCCAGCCCACCTATGCCCGCGGCAGTTATCTCTTCTGGTCTTGGATTCGCGACAGCTTCGCGGACAACAAACCTTTCGATCAATTTGCCCGTGAGGTCGTCGCCGCCTCCGGTAGTCTCGATCAGCATCCGCCCGTCGCTTGGTATCGTCAGGTAAAGGAGGCCAAAGCGCAGATGGAGGACGTGGCTCAGCTCTTCCTCGGTACACGTATGCAGTGCGCCCAGTGTCATCATCATCCCTTCGAAAAATGGAGCCAGCAGGACTACTACGGCTTCGCGGCCTTCTTCGCCAATGTCAGTCGCAAAACCGCCACCGCGAAGGATGAAGAGATCATCTTTAACAAACGCGGTGCCGCGCAGATGACGAACATCCGGACGAAACAGCCCGTGATGCCCACCAGCCTCGGCAGTGAAGCCGCCAAGCTCCGCCCCGAGCAGGACCCGCGCCTCGAACTCGCCAATTGGATGAGTAAAAAAGACAATCCCTTCTTCGCCCACACCCTTGTGAATCGTTACTGGAAGCATTTCTTCAATCGCGGGCTGGTGGAGCCTGAAGACGACATGCGCGAAACCAACCCACCCGTGAATCCCGAGCTGCTTAGCGCCATGGCAGCCGAGTTTGTGAAGAGCGGCTATGACCTGAAAGCACTCGCCCGCAGCATCGTCACCTCCACCACCTATCAGCTCAGTGCCGTACCAAACGCGCACAACGCCAAGGATCGCCAAAACTTCAGCCGTTACTATCCGAAGCGCCTGAATGCCGAGGTGCTCTACGACTCCGTGAATCGTCTTCTCGATGTCGAAAGCGCCTTCGCCGGTCAGGCCCCAGGCACCCGCGCCGTCGCCCTTCCGGACAACAGCTACAACCAGAGTAACTACTTCCTCACCGTCTTCGGTCGCCCTGATTCTTCATCTGCCTGCGAGTGCGAGCGAACCCAGGAGGCCAGCCTCGCTCAAAGCCTGCATTTGCTGAATGCTGCCGACATTCAGAATCAACTCACCCGCGCTAATGGCCGCGCTGATCGCATGGCCAAAGATGCTCGCCCCGAGGACGACAAAATCACTGACGTCTATCACATCGCTCTCAGTCGCGACCCGAACCCCACCGAGATGAAGCTCGCGCAGGATCACCTCGCCAAAAAGACGGTCGGGAAAAAGGATCAAGAAGCCCTCGCTGCCAAAAAAGAAGCCTTTGAAGACATCCTCTGGGCCCTCCTGAACACGAAGGAATTCCTCTTCAATCATTGAGATCATGGTTCCTCACGCCCACCGAGTCTGGAACTGCGCACTGGCGGTCCTGCTTATCACCACGACGGCAACTTTTGCCCAAGTCTCCGCGCCATCTCCTATCATCACCGCCGTCTCACCGCTCGGTGGTAAACCGGGCACCACGGTGGAGCTTAACTTCAAAGGCGCAGAACTCGATGGAGCAAAGTCCATCCTGCTAACGAGCCTACACGATGGCAAGGCGCGAAGCTATCCAGTCGAGCAAGTGCCAGCCAAGAAAGGGGTGCTCGCGGTGAAGCTGCCAGCGGATGCACCATCGGACATCTACGACATCCGGCTCATGGCCCGCTACGGCATCACAAACCCGCGTGTGTTCCAAATCAGCGCTGCTAATGTTGTCGAGTCGCCGGGCACGAATTCCAAGTCCGACGCGGCGGTGAAGGTCACTCCCGAATCGGCCATCCAAGGCACCTTCAAAGCCGCCGTGCCGCACTGGTTCAGCTTTGAGGGCAAAAAGGATCAGCGCGTGCTCGGTTCCTTCATCGGCAGTGGCTTTGATGCCCGCACCTCTCTTGTTGGCAGTGTTTTTGACAAAACAGGCCGCGAGCTCGCCCGCCTGCGCGATGGCCTTCTCGATGTCAAACTGCCCGCCGATGGCGAATACAAGCTCAAGATCAACGACCTCATGTTCGGCGTTGGTGATGACTATGGTTATCGCCTCTCGCTCACGACAGGAGCCATCGTTTGGGCTGCTGGCAAAGAGGTCGTCTATGGCTGGAACTTGCCCGGTGGCCAGGTCGTGAACGGACTCCGTGTGAACCGCGGCCAGCCTCTGGAGCGCCTCAAAGCCGATGCCGCCACCATCGCCAAGCTGATCGCTTCCAGCCCGACGCATGCCTTGCTGCTTCCTGACGAATCCGAAGCGCCCAGCGTGATGACTGACAAGCCCACCCTTCTCGCTGTCGGTCAGACTTTCGGCGGCTGGTTCCCGGCAAATGGCAACGCCCGCCAGTTCGACCTCACCTTCAAAAACGGCGACCGCTTCATCATCGAACTCGTCTCTCAACGACTCGGTTTCTCCACCGATCCTTCCTTGCTCATCGAGACCGTGAAAGGCGAGGCTGTGACGACGCAGGCCGATCTTGGCGATCCCGCAGCCAGCGTGCCCGCGCCGAACACACGCATTACCTTGCTCGATCCCGTTTATGGCTACGAAGCCAAGGCTGATGGTGTCTTTCGCCTGTCTATCAGTGATCCATCGAACGCGGCGAACGGCCGCCGCCACCCCTATCAACTGCGCATCCGTAAAGCCGCCGAAGCTACCACGGATGGAGCTATCGCCCTTCATGCCAAACTTCCACCCGCAGCGGCTACTGGACCTTTTGACATTCCCAGCGCCAATGTCTGGCGCAATGGCGTGGCCGCGCTGGAGGTCTTCATCCCGAACCGCACGGCACTCAGTGAAGCCGTCGAACTCAAGGTCGCCAATCTCCCCGCAGGTGTGACGAGCCTCGGCGGTATCATCGGCAAAGGTCAAAGCCTCGGCTACCTCGGCCTGCGTGCCGCGCCCGATGCTCCCGCAGGTGCCGCCGCGCTTTCGGGCATCACCAGCACGGCCTATCTGAGCTGGCCGATCAAGGACACAGGCCGCGAGGTGATGATCACACGCATCAGCGGTGCTCCGACAGTCGGCGTCGTGCCAGATGCGGCACCATTTTTGATCGAGCAAGCGACGCCGGGCATTCCCGAAGTCGCGGCTGATGCCAAGCTTGAGGTTCCGTTGAAAGTGACTCGTCATGCAACCTGCACGGAAGTGCTCAAGCTCAAAGTGCTTGGTCTCAACGATCCAACCAAAGCTCCTGAAGTCACCCTCGCCGCCAAAGCTGCTGACGGCAAAGTCAGCCTCGACCTCAAGACGCTCAAGCTCGCTCCCGGTGACTACGGATTCATCCTCCAAGGCACTGCCAAGATGCCCTTCCAGCGTAATGCGGAAGACATCTCTGCCGCACAAGCGGTGGCCCAAAAAGCCACTGAAGCCCAAACCACCGTCAAAAAAGCTGTTGATGAAGCCAACGCCGCCCTCAAAGCCCTTAAGCCCGAAGACAAAGCCGCTCAGACCGCCCAGCAGGCCAAAATCAAAGACCTCACCGCTGCTCTCGCCAAGGCTGACAAAGCCAAAACGGATGCCGACAAAGCTGCCCAAGCCCTCCTCAAAACCAACCCAGCCAAGGACACCACCTTCCTTGTCCATTCCACCCCGATCCGCTTCCGTGTGAAGGAGAACGCCAAGAAATGAACACGCCCATCCTCCGAGCTTTAGTCATTCTGAATTCGTTAGTCCTCATGCATGCGGCTGCTGCGCCGATCAATTACGAAAAGGAGATCCTACCTTTCCTGAAGGACAACTGTATCGCCTGCCATAACAAGACGACGACCAAAGCGGGTCTGAACATGGAGACGCCGGATCTCATGATCAAAGGTGGCGAGAATGGCAAGGGTGTCGAGGCTGGAGCTGGTGCCAAGAGTCTCATCTGGCAGGCAGCGGCAGGGGAATGGGATTCGGAGATGCCACCCAAGGGCAATAAGGTTGGTGCCGTGCCGCTGGATGATGCCGAACTGGCTTTGCTGAAAAAATGGATCGACGAAGGTGCCCATCATGCCGGACGTCAGGAGCGTGTGATATCCTGGGAGCCGCTGCCCACAGGCTTTGCGCCCATCTTTGCCAGCGCCATCTCGGGCGATGGGAAATTCGCCGCCGCAGCGCGTGGCAATCAGGTGACGATTTATCATGTTCCTTCATCCATCACCGTCACTCGGCTGACCGATGACGCGCTGATCAAATCAGGCCTCTATAAGAATCCCGGTGTCGCACATCGTGATCTCATTCCTGCAGTTGCCTTCACCCAGGATGGTCAACGCCTCATCACAGGCAGCTATCGCGAAGCCAAGATCTGGAAGCGCGCTGACAGCACTCCGCGCCCGGTTCCAGCACCTAAACCAGTCGCACCGGGCAAATTCAAACTCGCGGCAGCGGGTGCAGATGGCGTCTCACTCATCGACCAAGCCTCGAATAAACCGCTGCGTGATCTGAAACATGGCGCGGCGGTCTCGGCTTTTGTCCTGAGTGCCGACGAGCAGAGCATCGCCACCTCGGGTGCCGATCACAAAGTGAAGCTGTGGGAGACGGCCACGGGCAAAATGATGTTGGAGATCACCAGCGATGCTGAGGCTGAACGCGCTCTTGCAGGAAAGACCGACGCTGTTGCGAAAGCCACCGTCGAGCTGGCTTGGCAAAATGAGATGATCAAGAAGGCCGAGAAGGATGTGACCGACCTCGCGGCACGCTTGAAGAAGGCCAACGAACTGGCCGATCTCGCCAAAAAGGCGCTGGAGGAGAAGAAGAAAGACATCAAGCAGAAGGCTGACGCCAAAGTTGCCTCCGAGAAGTCTGCGAAAGAGATCGACGACCAAATCGGCAAGCTTCCCGCTGGCACAAAGCCTGACGATGCTCTGACCAAGAAGCAGACCGAAGCCAAGACGAAGGCTGAGAAAGCCGCCACCGATGCTATGGTGGCTCAGGAAGCCCTCACGCGCGCCGAGGCTGCCATCGTGGACACGGCGAACGAGATCAAGCTCGTCACTGAATCCAGCGACAAAGCGACCACGACCGTCGCTGCCACCAAGGCCACGGCTGAAGCATCGAAGAAAGCCCTAGATGCAGCTACGGCGTCAAAGACAGAAGCCGCCAAGGTCATCGCCACGGCACTTCCTGCCCTGAAAGCCTTGGCTTTTTCACCAGCCGGAGATCAGATCGCCGGACTCGATGGCACGAATCGCGTGCGGGTTTGGTCCACTGCGACAGGACGCTCGGTTCAGGCCGCCGTCATTGCCGATGCCGGCACGGCGCAAAACATCGTTTGGCCGAGCGTGGATGGCTGCGTGATCACTGGTGACAAGGCCAGCGTGTTGCTGCCCGATGAATCCCGCGCCGCATGGAAACTCGACCGCAGCTTCGGCAGTGGCGATGGCAAATCAGCCATCACCGATCGTGTGAACGCGCTCGCCTTTTCGCCAGATGGCAAGACACTGGCCATCGGCAGCGGCGAACCTTCCCGCAGTGGTGACATCACTCTTTGGGACATGGCTTCGGGCAAGATGACTGCGAACTACAGCGAGCGGCATCTCGACAGCGTCCTGACGCTCGACTTCTCGCCCGATGGCAAGCACCTCGCCTCAGGCGGTGCGGACAAAGCCGTGCGCATCACCGAACTCAGCAGCGGCAAAATGGTGAAGCTTTTTGAAGGCCACACGCATCATGTTCTTAGCGTCTCCTGGCGTGGTGATGGTCGAATCATCGCCAGTTC